>NZ_VEKZ01000022.1:0-52164 GCF_007681465.1 Siminovitchia fortis | reverse complement strand
CAATAAACGGTTTATAGTGGAATAAGATACTTGATTTTGTTGAATCTCTCCCCGCTTGATCAGCTGTTCATAGAACACGCTGACCGGCATGTGAAGGGATTCTTTTCTTATTTCCAGAATATGGTCCTTGTCATCCGGGGACAGTCTTCTGGAGTCCCCTCGATCTGAACGCCTTTTGGGCTTCAGGGCATCAAATCCGTTCCTTCTGTAATGAAGAAGCCATTCCTGTATGGTCTTGGCTGCGATTGTTCTTTCCCCGTAATATGGAATCTGATGGACTTTCCCTTCCAGCTGTTCGAAATATTCCTTTGGCTCCATCTGCCCGTTCAAAAGTGGGGCAATCAGCCCGTAGCGAAATAAAGCAATGTCTTCCCTTGTTTTTTCATTCATCGAAACATCCTCCTTTGATCAGAAGGACAACCGGTTATCCATTGCTTTTATTCTACTTTTTTCGTCCATTGTTTCATAGGCAAGATTTATGTGGGACTTACTTTATTTTTTTCTCGCGATAAATATGGTAGAATTAATTTGCCCATAAAATATGTTGATAAATGACCCCAGCTCCTTCGAAAGAAGGTGGATACGCCAATATCCTGGATCATTTTCATATATTTTAGGGCTTCTTTTTTTTGGTCCTGTGTAAACCCCAATGGATGTCCTAGATCCATCAAGAAACTATGTGTCCAATGAAGAATCTCATAGAAGCGCTTGGTATGCTGGGCTAACTGTTGGCGGCTTCCAATGGCTTTCTTTCCCCTTAATAACAGATGGACCCTTTCAACAATCGTATGTAATGTATGTTGGTAATAGGGAATAAGAAAATCTGGCAAAATGGAGATATTCACCCCGCAAGCCAGGCACCTAAACCGGCATATGGGTATATGCACTGCCTGATCCGCCTCATCAATTGCGTACCTCCAGTAATAGCCATTTCGATGAACATTCCCTTGGGCAATACAATGACAGTCGGGACATCGGTCAAACATGGGAAATTCATTCCCTTTTCCTCTTGATCCATATTCCTCAAGTCCGATTCCAAAATCATGGATAACGATCATAAAAAAACTCCCCTTTGTAATATGCAAAAAATTTAGCATATTATTTCAGGGAAGTACAGAAATCACGCTGAAGGAATTTGAATAAAGAAGGCCTGTTTTTGACGGAACAAAGTGATTCTTTACACAGATGTCACAGAGAATAGTAAGATTGCTGATTATCTGAAAAAAGGAATTACCGATCAAAGATTAAATGGTCGAAAGAGATATCTAAGCTCACAAGGCCTTAAACAACCTATTGTTTTAGAAATCAATGATTCAGAAGAATTCTACAATAACCTCTATGAGTGTTGTCCAACTCTATTGGATAGTAACACTTTTAATAGCCCCTTCTCCGGGGAATTTAAATATGAAAATTACTATATTAAAAATACAAAGGAGCTTATGGATTATGTACAGGAATTTTGACGATTATCCAGATGTGTTAGATGTATCAGATATTCAAGCATTACTAGGAATCGGCAGAAAGCAAGCATATGAATTGGTTCATTCAGGAGAATTTCATGTAATTAGAGTTGGCAAACGGATCAAAGTATCCAAGTGTGGATTGATTAATTGGATTGAAGGGAGAAATAATCGTGATAAACCAAACTAAACTTGTCGATTGCGGAGCTTGCGTTTTCGTTTATGATTTTCATCACCGTCGGAAAGCCGCCACGATGAATTTTGAAAAGAGCCCTTCGTTGGGCGCATTAACTAATCTGAAAAAATTAATTCTAACTAACTTTGTGAGGGATGAATTGCTTACAATGTTTACATTGAGTATGCCTATTAGCCAGTACAAGAATGCCCAAACTAGGCTAAGTTCTTTTATAAATCAGCTTAGTAAAACCAGTGGAGTTTCTCGGATAAACCATTTAGCTGTTGCAGAACTTCCTTCGGAAAGTTCTGGATCTACTGTATATTTACATCTTGTCACGGACCTTGAGACTCACTTATTAACTCGCACTTTAGACGAGGAAATCCCCGAAGAAAAACAAGACGATTATTTTTCAAATATATGGGGGGATGAGCTCTTAATTGATGTAGCTTATGATATGGGAGTTTTGGATATCTTTGATTCTGCTTATAAGCAATCAATCACTAGCAGTGCATACACTAAACATCCAAAAATTTTATTTAGAAGTGGGCTCCGCCAACCAATAGTATATTGGAATGGAGATGCTGATAAGGTAATAAAAGAGCAAAATTTACTTTCTTATCCTTATCATAGATCGGAAGAGTTCTTTGATGGAGCTGCGGGCTGGGTAATTGTGAATGAATACTCCCGATATAACACTAGCCCCATTGAAGATGAATTGGCCCCGTATTATCCCTGAGACTAGGCAAGATTACCATAGGTTTACAGCAAGGAGTGATATATTTACTCCTTGCTTTCTATAATAGTCTGCAATTCTATCAACCCCTAATCCTAAGAAATGTCTTCGTCAATCTCGACATTATAAAAAGCCCTCCTTCACCTGGTGGAAGCATAGAATAGTAAAGGAAACGGGGTTTCCTTTGATCGGATGGGATGGGGTGGGGCACGGAACTCCAGGTTCCCGAAGGGGTTAAATGATGGTACTACCCTACAAATTTTTTTTATTATTTTTGTACTTATAGGTGTTTTTTTAACAACTCGAGAATTACTAAGATTAATGCAGAAATTAGGAGCATTTTTATATATTGTAAAAAGAAGCTTTAATAGAACACTGCACATTAGCTGGGACCTAATATCACCAGGCCTGACGCACGGTGACAAGACTTCGGATCAAAACTAGAATTAATATTAGAAATCAGCTGAAATCACTATAAATCATATAGATAAGTAAATTTGTTGATATATATTAATAGGTCTAGACCTCAAACCTCATCATGAAAGGAAGTATCCACTATGAAGGAGTCAGCAATATTTGATTACAATGAGGAATTTGAACTCCAGTTGTTAACAGAAGAAGAACTTGAAAAAGTAAATGCAAAATCATTCATTAACTTAATGGCTGAATTGTTCCTAAAATATGAAACTGAAATTCAAAAAGCATTTAACTAATATCAGGAGGATCTTATATATGCCAAAAGCCGTTGGATACGTACGTGTAAGTACAGATAAACAATTAGATAACACATCCATTGATAAGCAAAAAGAGGAGATTATTAAGTACTGTAAAAGTCATCAATTAACCCTAGTTAAAATTTATGATGAAGGAGCTTACTCTGCAGAAAATTTTAAAGATCGAAAGTCTTTTAAACAGATGTACCAACAAGTATTGGATAAGGAGGAAAATATCGATTATGTAATAGTGTTTAAGTCTGATCGTATTTCTAGAGACAATCTAGATGCTTTATACATTTACAGAAGACTAACAGAATCAAATAAACACTTAATCTGTATCGCTGACAATATTGATACACGAGACCCAAAAGCAAAGCTATTATATCAATTCATGTCTCTAGTTGCTGAGCTTGAAAGGGATATGATCAAATTTCGTACTTTTACGGGAATGGAAAAGAATTATGAGAATGGAAATTTCAATGGTGGCAAAGTATATGGGTACTATACTGAAAACAAGGAACTTAAAGTGGATCCCGTTGAAGCAAAGATAGTAAAGTATATTTTTGAAAAATATGCTATTGATCTATGGGGATACCGCAAAATTGCTTCTAATCTCAATGAACAAGGCATAAGAACAAAAAATGGAAAACATTGGTCTATCGCAGCTGTAAAAACAATCTTGAATAACAGGATTTATATTGGTGAGGTTAAATGGAGAGATAATTATCGAAAGGGAAAGCACACGAGAATAATTGATGATATTCTCTGGAACAAAACTCAAAAAGTACTCAAAATCAAAAGTGATATGCCTAAAAAACTCCACCCTGGAACATTCCCTTTGTCGGGTCTTATCAAGTGTCCAGAATGTGGTTCTTCGATGGTCCAAGGAAACAGCAGCAAAAAATATAAATACTATCAATGCAACAAAAACAAGAGTAGTGGTAAACATGCCTGCTCATCCAACCTCGTCATTAAAGAATACGCAGAAGAGTTTGTATTTAATCAACTTTTCCATATAATAAAATCATTAAACCTTACACCTCTTATTGTAAATGCTACATTGTCGACTATAAATAGTGAAGTAGAACCCATTGAAGATAAAATAAAAATGATGGAAAAGGAGATTCAACGTCTCTCTAAGAGAAAGGACGATATTATAACATGGAGAAGTGACAATATTTTTGACGAAGCAACTTTTAGACAACAAATGAAGAATATTCAAGAGGAAGAAAGTGACTTAAACAAATTTATTGGAACATTGGAAAAACAACTGAAGCAGCGACAAAAATCCAACTTAGAAGAGAGTATCGAAATTGTTTTTAAAAAGCTAGAAATGTTTTTTGATATTTTGTCTAATGAAGATAAGAAAAAGGTTTTACATTCTTTTATTGATAGTATCTATGTGAATCATGGCAACACAACAAAAGAAAGGACTATCAAAGAAATTAAGTTCAAATTTGATTTAGATTATTTAGCAGAACCGAATCAGTGTGCCTGATGGGAAAGGAGAACATCCTTTCCTTTATTTTTTTTCATGTGATATTATTTTCAAAAGGAGGAGATTCAATGGAGGAGATCAGAAAAGTTGCACTCTATTGCAGGGTGAGTACAGAGGAACAAGCTAACGAGGGATATAGTATTCAAGCTCAATTACAAACCTTACGTCATTACGCAAAACTTTATAATTGGCACATCTCAAATGAGTATGTTGATGAAGGAATTAGTGGCAAAAATATTTCTAGTCGTCCTGCAATACAACAATTAATGGCCGATGTTGAGAATGATGAGTTCGAAGCAGTGCTTGTTTGGAAAATTTCAAGATTATCACGAAATATGTTGGATACTCTCGTCATGTTGGATAAATTTGAAGAAAACAATGTAAAGTTTATCTCCTACTCTGAGAACTTTGACACGGGAAGCCCCATAGGACGTCTTGTCGTTCAATTAATGGCCTCAATTGCAGAAATGGAACGAAATACCTTATCAGAAAACGTAAAGCTGGGTATGAAACAGAGGGCTACAGAAGGCTCTTGGAACGGCGGGATTGTCTTTGGCTACAATTCTGTTGAAAAGGAACTTGTTATAAATGAAGATGAAGCAAAAGTGGTACGACTTATCTACGAATTGTACTTATCAGGGAAAGGGCTAAAAGCAATTGCTAACCACTTAAACAAGCGTGGTTACCGCACAAAAAGAAACAAATACTTTTCCATTAATGGTGTCGCTCAAATTTTAGATAATCCAATCTACAAAGGAAAAATTAGTTGGCTCAAAGTCGAGAACTGGGATACAAAGCGTCGAAAAGGGAAAAATCCTAATCCCATTCTTGTAGATGGCAAGCACGAAGCTATTATTGCTAATGATCTTTGGCATCTCGTACAAACGAGACGAATGAGCAAGTCATTTAAACAACGGCAATCAAATGAACCATTTTTATTAAGCAGTCTTCTACGTTGTCCTGATTGCGGACAGGGTATGGTTCCTTCCATTACTTCTTATACACGCAAAGATGGAACAAAACGAAAGCATCGTTACTATGTCTGTTCCGATTTTCATAATAAAGGCTCATCTGCCTGTAAATCTAATGGAATCAAAGCCTATGAAGCTGAAAACAAAGTAATTGGGCGAATTGAAAATTTCCTTACCAACGGGGAATACTTTATCTCAACCATTCAATCTTTAAATAATCAATCTTTTCATGCCACCTCCGAACTAAAAAGGGATTTAGAGCGTATAGAAAAAAGGTTGTTAGAGATAGAACAGCTTCAAGAAAAATATTTGGAAGCATTTGAACAAAACCTTTTCCCTGTCGCAATCTTACAAGAACGACTACAACAGGTTGCTAGGGAAAAAACGAAATTGGAACAGATGCAAAATGAACTCAGTATACAGCTAAGTTCATCAGATACAAGAGTCATTCCACATGAATTGGTTCGTTTTCTATTAAAAAGGTTTGTAGAAGTCTACCAACTCTCCTCAAGAGAAGTAAAAAAGCAGTTGCTCCAGCAACTTATAGGTAGAATTACAATACGACAATTGGAGAATCGCTCAAGATCTATTCATCAGGTTGAACTTGACTTCGATTTTACAGAGGTCAATATATCAAAGACTTTTACACTTATTCATTTGCTACATCGTGAAACGGATAAAGACGTTGCATTTTCACAACCCTTACCCGCTTCCGACAACAAAATACCACCTTATTTACAACAGTTTTTGCCTCTATTTATGGTACGGTTCCCCCCTCAATATCCTAAACGCCCGATACACCTGCTCCACCAGGATCAATCTCATCAACTGGTGCGGAAATGTCATCTTCGAAAAAGACAAAGCTTCATCCGCCCGTCTCATGACTTCTTCGCTCAATCCTAGGGATCCGCCGATAACAAAGACAACGCTGTTTTTCCCGGATGCAGACAGGCGGCCCAGGTGTTCGGCGAATTGTTCGCTGCTTGCCTGCTTTCCTTCAATGGCCAAAGCGATGACGTAGGCATCGGGATGGATCTTATCGAGGATGCGGCCTCCCTCTTTTTGCTTGATTTGCTTCATTTGGGTTTGGCTTAGGTTTTCTGGGGCTTTTTCGTCGGGGAGTTCAAGAATGTTGATTTTTGTGTAGGCGGAGAGGCGTTTGAGGTACTCATCAATGCCCTGTTTCATATGTTTTTCTTTTATTTTTCCGACTGATATGATGGTGATATTCATGATGTCCGATTCCTTCCTTTAGATTACACACAGGTTGCAAACACATAACAAACATTTTATCCACAGTACTTATCCACATATCCACATTATTCATCCACATTTTGTGTGGGAATATTAGTTCCCCACAATATATTCTGCCGCATTTTTGCAAAATTTACAGGGTGTGGGTAACTCGCTCTCTGTTTCCAGTTTCTCCAACACAGGTGCTGTTTCGTGTTCGTCCACCACGATATCCAACGCCAATTCGACGTGCTCTTTGCAGCAATAGATCATACTTTGTCTCCTTTTCACAAGTTCCTGATTTTTATTTCACGGTTCTCGGCTTTCATTGCACGGGCCTTACCATTAATTGCATGAATTCCGCCTTTCATTGCACGAACCTTTACCATCAATTGCATGAGTTCGGCCTTTCATTGCACGGGCCTTACCATCAATTGCATGAGTTCAGCCTTTAATTGCACGATTCCCGCCAATATTTTGAAAGAATGCCAGCAGGCACACAACTTATCCACATCTATTTTACCACATTAAATAGAAAAGCGGGAAAGCCTCCCAAGCCTTCCCGCTCCCTACTATAATCTTGTATCGTCCGTCAGTTTGACGTCTGCATCTTGTTTTTTGCCGCCCCTGTAGTATGTGACTTTCATGGTGTCGCCGACCTTCTTCTTGCTGTACAAGTATTTGCGAAGACTTACGACATCTTCAACTTTTTCCCCGTCCAGCGCAACGATGACATCAAGCTCTTTCAATCCGGCTTTCGCTGCCGGTGAATTTGGCATCACCTTCTCAATCATGATCCCATATGTTACGTCTTTTGGAAGCTTTAAGGTCTGTTCTTGGTGGTAGGCCGAGATTTCAGCGACATCCCGCAGCGTGACACCCATCGCCGGACGTTTCACTTCGCCGAATTTTTCCAAGTCTTCGATGATCGGTATGACATAATTGATTGGTATGGAAAAACCGATGCCTTCAACGGCGCTTTGGGCAATTTTCATTGAGTTGATGCCGACAACCTGGCCGGCAATATTGACCAACGCCCCGCCGCTGTTTCCAGGGTTGATGGCCGCATCGGTTTGAATGACTTCCGCATTCCAATCGGGAATGCCGTCTTTATTGATATCGACAGGAACAGTTCGATTCACACCGGAAACGATCCCCTGAGTCACAGAGCCAGCAAATTCCAGGCCAAGAGGATTTCCGATTGCCAGGACAGGCTCTCCGATATGTAATGCATCAGAGTCTCCAAACTCATTCACAAAACCTTCTCCAATATCTTTGGAGCTGATCTCAACGACAGCCAGGTCTGTCCATACATCACTTCCCTGCAGATTACCCGGAACTTTTTTTCCATCGGACAGCGTCACTTCCAACTGCGTGGCATCTTCCACCACATGGTGGTTTGTTACGATATAAGCCTTATCCCCTTGCTTTTTATAAATAACGCCGGAACCGACTCCTACCGCCTGCTGGCTTTCCTCGCCTGTCGCCCAAAAATTGGCTGTTTGGATATTCGTTATGCCCACAACGCCTTTTCCGGCCTTCTCTACAGCTTTCGTGACATCTGTCGTCACATCCAGTGAAACCTGTTCTTTCGTTGTCTTTCCTTCATTTTGCTCGATTGCCGGACTGTTCGGATTTTCGTTGTTGTTTCCCCCAAAAACTGATGGAGCTAGTATGGCAATAATCAATGCCCCGATCAGCCCGCCGATCAATCCCGTAAAAAAGCCTCCCCTTCCGCCTCGGTTTTTGAAACGGTTCGGACTGTGATCATCGTATAATCCCACTGCTCACCATTCCTTTCATTAGCATCCATGAAGATAAGTTTCCCTTCTATATGAATAATTATAATCCGTCTGCCCGGAAAGCACATAAAAAAGCCTTCCTGTTCAAGAAAATGTAAAAAAAGAAATGAAAACAAGCGGACGTTTAACCGTTTATCTTCATTTCTTTATCCTTATTGGCGAAAAATTAAACCATTTTATACAGCGGACAGCTCCGTCGGTATGTATGGATCTGTATCAAAAAGATCGAACTGGGCGCCAATTTCTATTCCTCTTGCGGCGAGCGTCTGCGTCACGCTCATTCTTGCCAGATCTTTCATATTGTTATCCCTGCTTAAGTGGGCCAGATAAATCCGCTTTGTCCGGTCACCGACGACCTCGCTCATAGCAAGCGCCGCATCTTCATTGGAAACATGGCCGACATCGCTCAAAATTCTCCTTTTGACATTCCAGGGGTACCTTCCCATCCTCAGCATCTCCGTATCATGATTGCTTTCAAAAATATAAACATCGGCGCCTGCAATCAGACCTTTCATCCGGTCGCTGACATATCCCGTGTCCGTGATCAGGACAAGCTTCTTTTCTCCGGATCTGAAAATGTAAAACATCGGTTCGGCCGCATCATGCGACACGCCGAACGATTCAATATCGAGACAGCCAAAGGATTTTACCGTCTCCATGCCAAACGTGAATTTTTGATCCACTGCAATTTCCCCGACAAGGCCGTCCATTGCTTTCCACGTCCGTTCATTGGCATAAATAGGCAGCTTGTATTTTCTTGCCATGACACCGAGGCCCTTGATATGATCGCTGTGTTCATGGGTGATGAAAATCCCGTCCAGATTGGCAGGGTCGCGGTCAATCTGTTTCATCAGCTCCCCGATTTTTTTGCAGCTCAACCCGGCATCCACCAGAAAGGAATGGTCCTTTGTCTCTATATAAAAAGCGTTTCCCGAGCTTCCGCTTGCTAGTACGCTGAATTGCATCGACATTCAGTTCACCTCTAATACCGTTTTCTGGTTTCCCGTGTTTTCCTGGATAACCTGTCCTTCAAATGCATTAACAAGCACCGATTCTTTCTCGCCATCATGTTCAACCACCACGTGCCAGGTTGGTGTCAGTACCTGGGAAGCCTCCATATTGACAACCGTATAATATCCCAGTTCAGCTTTGTCGATCTTGCTGTCCGGCTTCAGAAGCCTATTCCGGAAAATGACTTCCACCGCCCGGATGGCCGGCAATACTTCTTCCATTTCGCTGATCGGCTCGATCTTTTCAAGCATCGTCTGTTCATATGAATAGATTTCTTTATCTTCCTTCACATAAAAGATGAGGTGTGCGCTTCTATTTTTAAATAGGAATTTGTCTTGATGTTTTTGGTAAAAGGTAATGGTTCCCGCTTCCTCGTCATAGTTTCCGAAACCGTATTGGTCTCCATATAGAACATTATTTTTTACATACTGCTCCAACTCTTGAATATTGAGCTTGTCCGGCAATTTGACGGGATGCGCCAGTTCAGAATATATGATGGACCCGTCCACGACGGTCACTGACTGGTCTTTTTTCAGTTTCTCGACCTCTTTATCACTGAAAACTTTCGTATTGGCACTCATATATTGGTCCTTTATCGGATCTTTCGGAATGCCGCTGTAATCAATGCCGGCGTTGTTCAGGTTTTCCTCCAAAGAGACATCGGCCTTCTCTTCGAGCTTGTTATCTTTTTGCTTATTCATCAATTGAGTCAGGAGGAAAATGTCGAGGATCAAGAATGCGATAATGAAAATGGACTTCAGCCTACCCCAATCCACGTAAATTCCCCCTAACATCCTTCGCTTCAAATCTTTCCCAGGTGCCATCATATAAATAATACCAGGAAGGGTCCAGGATAATCACTTTCGAATTTTCCGGGTTTTTGTATATTCTGTAGCCAAGAATCAGCTCCTGGAGCTTATTGATATCGATACTCGGATCCGCCAGCAATGTATCCATCACTTCTTCCCCTGAGGACATATTGACCTTTTCAGGGTGAGGCAGCGGAATATCGAGGCTGAAATATGGCCTGCGGTATTGGTAAACCTCTTCCTTGCCCCAGTACAATTTGATTTCAGACATGCCTTCAACATTAAAAACCGGGTATCCTTTCAGAAACAACTGGAAAGTCACCTTCTGAGTGGATGGGTCCACGCTGAAATATTTGTAGTTATCTGTCCACCCTTTATGCTCGTTAATAAAATCGATGCTTCTCTTAAGGAGATCCATATCAGCCTGGCCGGCCGCCGGGTCGATTGCCTGGCTCGGATTGACATAAAAGATTGTGCTGGTCGATTTATCCACATTCATCTCGCTTGTACTATCTCTGAATTTTTCAGTAGCGGAATCCTCGCTCGTTTTTCTTACCAAGGAGGGATCCTTGAACAATGCCCTAGTAAACTTATTCGGATCAATATAATCCGCGTAATAATTATATCTGTACATGACCGTCTCTTTCGCCGGAAGATACTTTACTCTGCCATCCGGCAGCTCATACCGTTCGAATTCAGGAAACTGGCTTTCCTGGTTTTTCAAGCGCGTGAAAAGGGCTTGTATATAGTCATGATTGACGTGGCTTTCATAGACTTTTCCTTCTTTGCTTGCGATGAAATAGGCAGTCCCGTCTTCTTTGGACTCGTCCTCCCAATAAATGACCAAGCGGTCAAATGATCCAGCCGGCAGGCGTTCTGACTCAAATTTGAGAATACCTTTATACAGATCGAAAGGGACGAGATCAGGAAAAATGAGTTCCAGCGACTTTTCCCTTTGGGATAGAGCCATGATTTGATCCTGCGAATAAACTCTTTCATTGCCGAGATCGTAAAAATTCCAGCTGCTCAGTTCCTGCAGCGTCTCTCCGACTTTCTTTTCATCCACAATGCCAAAGTGGCCGCTGTCCGTATGAAGCAGGAGCTTGACCGGCCTGATGACATCCGCAATATCTTTCGGATCAGATATGGAGACTTCATGGACATGTTTTTCATCGTTAAATTCATATTTTGGATGAAAAGTCCATAGATTCCATGTTAAAACACCGCTGGTGATGACAAGAAAAACAAGCAGCACTGATTTAATTGTTTCATATCTCACGACCAATCATCCTCTTGTTCCGGATCGTAAGGGAGCGTAAAGAGTATTGTCGTCCCTTTGCCTTCCACGCTCCTCGCCCAAATATCTCCGCCATGGGCACCGATCATTTCTTTTGCAATCGCAAGTCCGAGCCCTGTTCCTCCGAGGCGTCTCGTCCGGGCCTTGTCCACCCTGTAGAAACGTTCAAATACTTTTTCCAGGTTTTCTTTCGGGATACCAAGGCCTTGGTCACTGATGCTGATTTCAATCTGGTCATCGAGCATTTTCAGCCTGAATGTCACCCGGCCGCCTTCCGGAGAATATTTGAGCGCATTTGAAATGATATTGTCTATTACTTGCGTCAGCTTATCCTCATCAACCTTGATGAATACAGCCTTGTCAGGCAGCTCCCGTTTGAAGGTGATGTGCCGCTCTTTCGTCATTTCAAATCGGTCAATGATATGATTGAAAAATGATACAAAATCAACCCACGTCCTGTTGATTTCATAGTCTTTGCTGTCCATTTTTGACAATTTCAAAAGATCATTCACAAGGCGGATCATCCGCTCCGTTTCATTTTGTGTTACATCTAAGAAACGCGGTGCCAGCTCTTTATCATGGATTGCTCCATCAGCAAGCGCCTCAAGATAGCTGCGCATCGTAGTCAGCGGTGTTCTCAATTCATGCGAAACATTCGCCACAAACTCCCTGCGCTCCGCTTCAATTTTTTCCTCTTCCGTAACATCATGCAAAACGACAATCAGCCCGTTTACGAAACCTGTGTCCCTTTGGATGACGGAAAAATTGGCACGTAAAATAAACGGAGAATCATCCGTGCCGTAGTCAAGGATAATCGGTTCCTGCTGATCGAGAAGGTCTTCAAAGCTGTATTGGTCATCAAAGAGAAGCAGCTCTGTCACCGGCTGTGAAATCATTGTTTCACGTGAAACATTCAGCATCTGGGAAGCCTGCTCGTTGATTAAAATGACCCGCCCCTTCCGGTCTGTCGCAATGACGCCGTCTGTCATATTGGAAAGGACCGATGAAAGTTTCCGGCGTTCCCCTTCAGTCATGGCCTGTGCTTCCTGCAGTTTCCGGGTCAAGTAGTTGAATGAAAGGGCGAGCTGGCCGATTTCATCATCTCCATAGACACGGACTTTCCGTGAAAAGTTTCCTTTTGCCATGGCCACTGCCTGCCGCTTCATATCAGAGATCGGCCTTGTAATCGTCCTGGCCACAAGGATGCCGAGTACTGCGGTGATCGCCATAGCGACCAACGTGGCAGATATGAAAATCTGGTTGATCTCTTCCAGCTGGTCAAAAACTGTTTCTATTTTGGCGACAAGGTAGATGGCCCCAGCCACTTCCCCGCCGATTTTAATAGGCGTCGCCAAAATCCAGACACGGTTCTTGGACTGTGTATCTATAAAAATTTTATCTTCTTTTTTTCCGCCGGCCAAAATCCTTTTTACCATGACATCGGTTGTTTTCTGGCCGACAATGCTCTGATTGTTCCGTTCGGAGGTTCCGATGATCAAGCTTCTGTTATTAATGACACGGACTTCTGAAATATCCTGGGCTGAAAAGTCCGCAAGAAGTTTGCCGACTTCCTCTTCAAGCGGCGGAACGCTTTCGTCCGTCCGGTCCTTCATCATTTCCTCGACAAGGCTGTATTCCAGCAAAGACAGCCTTCCTTCGATAGATTGCTGGAAGTTCCGGATCAGTTGGTCTTCAAGTTTATTTATAAAGTAAACGCCGATGATTTGCATGGCGATCAGAATAAGCAATAAATAGATTGTTACAAACTTTACATGTATCGATCGAAAAAAACCTACTTTTTCCATATGGGACTACTCCTGTTCAGGTACGCGTAAATAGTAGCCTACTCCTCTTCTTGTAACAATCCATGTAGGATGGCTTGGATTATCTTCTATTTTTTCCCTGAGGCGCCTTACCGTAACATCCACTGTCCTGACATCCCCAAAGTAATCGTAGCCCCATACCGTTTGCAGCAAATGTTCACGGGTCATTACTTGCCCGCTATGTTTTGCCAGATAATGGAGAAGCTCAAATTCCCGGTGTGTCAATTCGATGGTTTCTCCATTCTTGGACACAACATAGGCATTTGGATGAATAGTCAGCGAACCGATGGTGATTTCATCGTTCTCTTCTTCCGTCAGCTGATCGGCAATTTGTGCATGGCGGCGCAGATTCGCCTTCACCCTCGCAATCAATTCCCTTGTGCTGAAAGGCTTTGTCACATAATCGTCCGCGCCAAGCTCAAGTCCAAGGACTTTGTCGATCTCGGAATCTTTGGCAGTCAGCATAATGATCGGCATTTCATATTTCTTGCGGATTTCCCTGCAAACTTCCATCCCGTCACGGTTTGGAAGCATGATATCAAGCAAAACCATATCAGGCTGCATTTCTTCAACGAGTTCAAGCGCCTCTTCGCCATCATAGGCACATTGTACCGTAAATCCCTCTTTCTTTAAGTTGAACTGCAGGATGTCTGCAATCGGCTTCTCGTCGTCAACCACTAAAATCTTCTTTTCCACAGCCCCATCTCCTCCCATCTCCATGTAATGATCATATATGTCAAACGAAGTTTATTTCTCTCTCTTAATCTCACTATTTTATCATAAAAAAAGAGACCGGTCCAAACGAGGTTTAAGCCTGCAAAGACCAATCTTTTCCTAAAAAATAATGTTATTTTTATAGTAAAAAAAGCACTGCGAGAGGCGATGTCGTCGCAATGCTTTTTGATGGTTAATGTAATAAATCATATATTATCACAGGGTTTTTGAGTGTGCAACAGGCTTCGACACATTTTTTGTGAAATTAAACCTGTTTTTTCATATTGTCACACAATGTTTACAAATTGAACGGTTGTCTTGTCTATTTAAAAACATTCTATGCAGGGCTTTATTGTTTATGATAATATTCCTGCCATTTATGATTGCCTTCATGATAAATTTCCCGCCATACTTTATTGCCGCCTTCGTAAGCCTCTCTCCACACATCATTTCCGGTCTCATATCCGTATCTCCAAATTTTTTTCTGGCGGTCATAAAGTAAGTTCCAAACTTTTCTAGTAATATCGTATTCCTCCTGGATCCCTTCTTTTGAAAGGGCGGCATGGAGGGCTTCAGCATGTTTGAATTCCTTTTCAGATTTTTTCATGACGGACTGGCCCAAGCCTTCTGCTTTCTTCAAAAGATCCTGCTGCTTAGCATCCACTTCTTTAAGACTTTCTAGTTGCCACTTTTCCCATGCGTCCATCAGGCGCTGGTACTCTTCCTGCCAATATTTCTCCACGTCCTGTTTTGAATTGGCAAGCGTGAACTCGCCGTTTCCGGCTTTGGCCACTTCTTTTAAAAGCTGCTGGGCTTCGTTGTCCACCTGAAAGCCGATAATGTTGATGATCGGTTCAATTCCTTCCGCTGCCAGTTGTTTGGCTTCTTTTACCGGATCTCCCCCGCATGTTTCAATGCCGTCACTTACCACATACACAATGGCGGAACCGGCATCTTCCGGAATATCCTTTTTGGTCTCGGCAATCGCTTTTCCAATCGGTGTCCAGCCTGCCGGATTCACTCGATCCAGCGCGGACTTCACCTTGCCTGCATCGTTTGCTCCATTATAAAGCATTTCGGTTGAAGCACAGGAACGTTCTTTATCCGCATCACTCCCGGTTCCTTCATGGCCGTACACACGAAGCGACACCGTGCTTTCCTTCGGCAGGACATCTATGAAACTCATAATGGCGCTTTTGGCCTCTTCCATTCTTGTTCCGCCTTTATTTTGAGCGTTCATGCTGCCGCTCGCATCCAATAAAATGGCGTAATGGACACCGTTCACGACTGGTTCGTCGATTTCTTCATCGGGGCGGCTGCCTGTAGATTCAATCGTTGGATCAAATTTGATCAATTCCTGAACTTCTTCGTGATAATCTTCAGCAACCAACTTTACAATCGCTTCCGCGTATTGGTCATCCGTTAAATTATCCGGAAGCTCCTTGAGCTTTTCAATGGCTGCCTGTTCGTCATATTGGTCACCGCTGAACTCACCCGGTTTCCTCATGAGGTCCTTCTCGTCTTCTGTCATCTCTCTTGGCAAATCCGCCGGTTCATAAACTTCCGGTTCTTTTTCCCACCAGGCGTCTTTTTCTTCAGCTTCTTTGGCAGTCTTGCCTTCAACAGATTGATCAGGTTCCGGCTCCTTTTTCGTCTTCTCCGCCTTGCCGCAGCCGCCGACAATAACCCCCGCAGCCAAAATCACAAAGAGTAATCTTTTCACCGTCTTCTTCCTTTCCATTGGAGTCTTAAGCATATTCTAACTTTGAATTTTCGAAAGAAATAGCGAAACTGAAAGGAATCATCCTTTTTTACCATAAATAAACTTGTGCGGGCTAGGATAAAAGTCAATGTTTATGGGACTTAATAGGTGTTATGGGGTGGCGGATGGAATCATTGGGATTTGTCCCTATTGTTTGTGGGTTCTGTCGTTAATTGCACGGGTTTGGGCGATAATTGCACGAACTGGGCCTTTAATTGCACAAAACACTTATTTGAACAGCGTCCGCCAAAAAAAAGACATAGGTCTAAAAAAACCTATGCCATACTAATTTTTTTCTACGAGTGCCTCCGCTTTTCTATTGTCCAGCTCCGGCGCCTAGCCCCTCGAGGTCATAAGACGATTCCCTGTGGCGGCTGAAAAGCTGCCTCCTCGGGAATCGTCTTATGCTTGTCGGGGCTGAACAAGGCGCCTCCGCTTTTCTATTGTCCAGCTCCGGCCGCCATCGGCTCGAGGTCGCTTCGGAAAAACCATGAAGGCAAAGAACGCCTTCACTGGTTTTTCCTCCAGCGCTTGTCGCCGATGAGCAGGCGGCCTCCGCTTTTCTATCTCCACACACTCTTCACGATATTGGTCTGTGAACGGTCCGGCCCAACTGAGAAGATGGAAAGTGGTACGCCTGTTAGCTGGGATACACGCTCCAGGTAATGGCGTGCATTTGCAGGCAGTTCATCCAATGTTTTGCAGCCTGTGATGTCTTCGTTCCAGCCGGGAAGTTCCTCATATACTGGTTTGCATTCTTTTAAGATATTCAAGTTGGCCGGATATTCTTTGATCAATGTTCCATTATAGTCATAGGCCGTACAGATTTTCAGTGTTTCAATTCCTGTCAGAACGTCAATGGAATTCAGTGAAAGATCCGTCAGTCCGCTGACTCTGCGGGCATGGCGGACAACGACGCTGTCAAACCAGCCGACGCGACGCGGACGCCCTGTCGTTGTACCGTATTCACGGCCGACTTCGCGGATTTGATCTCCAACTTCATCTTTCAATTCCGTTGGAAACGGGCCATCCCCTACACGGGATGTATATGCCTTACATACACCGACAACATGGTCGATTTTCGTTGGTCCGACACCGGATCCGATTGTGACTCCTCCCGCAACCGGATTGGATGATGTAACGAATGGATAGGTTCCCTGGTCGATATCAAGCATAACGCCCTGTGCACCTTCAAATAAGACGCGTTTGCCTTCATCGAGCGCATCATTCAGGACAACGGATGTATCACACACGTAGTCTTTGAACTGCTGTCCATATTCATAATACTCATCCAAGATATCTTCTAATTTGAAGCCTTCTGTTTCGTAAAAACGTTCCAATAGGCGGTTTTTCTCTTCGAGATTGCGTGTCAATTTTTCTTCAAAAACCTCGCGGTCCAAAAGATCGGCAATCCGAATTCCGATACGGGCGGCTTTATCCATATATGCGGGACCGATCCCTTTTTTGGTTGTACCGATTTTGTTTGCGCCTTTGCGATCCTCTTCCACCTCATCAATTTTCAAGTGATAAGGCAGAATGACATGAGCTCTGTTGCTGATTCGCAAATTGTCCGTGGAAATAGAATGGCCGTGCAAATACTCAAGCTCTTGAACAAGCGCTTTCGGATCAACGACCATCCCGTTTCCAATCACACTGATTTTATCATTATAAAAAATCCCTGACGGAATTAAATGCAGCTTATATGTAACATTGTTAAATTGAATTGTATGGCCGGCATTGTTGCCCCCCTGATAACGGGCAATCACTTCTGCGTTTTCGGATAAGAAGTCTGTAATCTTTCCTTTTCCTTCGTCTCCCCATTGTGTACCGACAACTACTACTGATGACATGCAAAAAGCACCTCCGACGGTTCGTTTCGAACCCTGATATGGAACATATACATTTTAGCAGTGCGATTCCCACACGACAAGCGAAAAACGAACATTGTTGGCGATTAAAACATTATTTGTTCGTTTTTACAAATGTTTCTTTGTTCCAATCATATTATAACCTATTATTTGGTTCGATTAACAGAATTCTATGTACCCAATTTCTTTTTCACTTTTGACCGGAAAGAAGGATCCGTCAATATTTTCAGCTGAAAACTGTTCAACTTTCTTGTCAGCTGCATTTGCTCAATCATACCCAGGTCATTGGCGAAAAAAGCGAACTCCGTCCGATTTCCCTTCTTATCTTCGGCATACATTGCATTCGTTAATACAAAAGCTGTCGAACCCCCAACGTTTTTTGAAGCTGCCTGATCTTTGATCAACTCCAGGACAAATTCCGGGTCATCCTCTTTGAATTCTTTTTTGATAAACCAGATTCCTACACCAATGAATAGTACTACGAGTAGCAGTACACCGGCAATGATCCAAAAAACCTTCTTCACTGTCACTCTCCTCCTGCTATATGATATGACCATAATCTCCCAAGGTTTCAAATCAAAAAAAAGACACCCCAAAAGAGATGCCTAAAACTATGCTCCAGGCGGAGCATCCGCTTCGTCAAACCTTCGTTCCAGGTTGACGAATTTATTGTATTCTTTTACAAAAGCCAGCTGTACGGTTCCTGTCGGGCCGTTCCGCTGTTTTGCGATAATGATTTCGATGATATTTTTATTTTCCGTTTCCTTGTCATAATAATCGTCACGGTACAGGAACGCAACGATATCGGCATCCTGCTCAATGGAGCCGGATTCCCGGATATCGGACATCATCGGCCGTTTATCCTGCCTCTGCTCGACTCCCCGGGAAAGCTGCGACAAAGCGATGACCGGAACTTCCAATTCACGCGCAAGCGCCTTGAGTGAACGGGAGATTTCCGATACTTCCTGCTGCCGGTTCTCTTTTGAGCGGCCGCTCCCTTGAATCAACTGCAAGTAGTCGATCAAGACCATCCCCAATCCGCTTTCCTGCTTCAGCCTCCGGCATTTTGACCGGATTTCGCTGACCCGGATTCCCGGTGTATCATCAATGTAAATGCCTGAATTGGATAAGCTTCCCATCGCCATCGTCAGTTTTCGCCAGTCTTCATCTGTAAGGGAGCCTGTTCTCAAATTTTGGGCATCAATATTCCCTTCAGAACAGAGCATCCTCATGACAAGCTGCTCCGCCCCCATTTCCAGGCTGAAAATCGCCACATTTTCATCCGTTTTCGTCGCTACATTTTGGGCGATATTCAGGGCAAAAGCCGTCTTACCGACAGAAGGCCGGGCCGCGACGATAATCAGATCATTACGCTGGAACCCGGCAGTCATCCGGTCCAATTCCGAGAATCCTGTCGGGATCCCCGTCACTTCCCCTTTCCGGTTATGAAGCAATTCAATATTGTCATATGTACGGACAAGGATATCTTTAATATTTTGAAAGGCTCCTGAATTCTTGCGCTGGGCCACTTCCATGATGCTTTTTTCAGCTTCATCAAGCAGGGCTTCCACTTCATCTTCCCGCGTATAACCTTCTGTCGCAATATCCGTAGCAGTTCGGATCAGACGCCGCAGCAAAGCCTTTTCTTCTACGATTCTGGCATAATAGCCGACATTGGCTGCTGTCGGGACAGATACGGAAAGCTCACTCAAATAGGAGATTCCGCCCACATCCTCCAGCAGTTTGGAGGCGGCCAGTTGTTCCGTAACGGTAACCAAATCAACGGCATGTCCTGTTTCATTTAAATGGAGCATGACTTCAAATATTTTCTGATGGGCACTGCGGTAAAAATCTTCCGGAAGCAAGATCTCCGATGCCAATACAATAGCCGCAGGATCAAGAAAAATCGCACCGATCACCGCCTGCTCAGCTTCAATATTTTGTGGCGGTGTACGGTCAACCATCAACTCATTCAATGTACAGGTCACCTCCCCTTAATCTAAACCTTTTTCGTATCCATAAAAAATGTGACCGGCAAAAAACCAGATCACATTTTTATCATTTATTCTATTTTATCACGAATCGTTCAATAGCAATATATTATTTTTGCTCCACGACATGGACATTGAGGGTTGCTGTCACTTCATGATGAAGTTTGACCGGCACTTTTGTCACGCCAAGCGTCCGGATCGGCTGGTCCATTTCAATTTTCCTGCGGTCCACTTTGATATCATGTTTCTTTTTCAGCTCATCTGCCACCTGCTTGTTTGTGATAGAGCCGAATAGCCGTCCGCCTTCTCCCGATTTTGCCTTGATCTCAACTGTAAGCTTCTCTATTTTCTCTTTCAGGTCTTTAGCATCCTGGAGGGCTTCCTCTTCCAGTCTCTGCTCTTTCTTTTGCTGGTTTTTGAGATTGGCCAAATTCCCGGGCGTTGCCTCAACTGCCAGCCCTTGTTTAAACAGGAAGTTTTGGGCATAACCGACGGCAACATCCTTCACTTCCCCTTTTTTGCCTCTCCCTTTTACATCTTTTAAAAAAATGACTTTCATGATGATTGACCTCCTTCAAAGTATTCATCCAGCACCTGTCTCAGTTGCAGCTCCGCTTCTACTACCGTGATTCCCGGAAGCTGTGCCGCTGCGTTCGTCAAATGGCCCCCACCGCCGAGCATTTCCATGATAATCTGCACATTCACTTCTCCAAGGGAGCGCGCACTGATACCCACAACATCTTCTGCCCGCTTGGAGATGACAAACGACGCAGCTACACCATCCATTGTTAATAGAGTGTCGGCCGCCTGTGCAATCATGACGGGACTGTAGACCACATCTTCCTCGCCTGTGGCGATCGTTACACCGTTCTTGTAAAATTCCATTGTTTCAATCAGTTTTGCCCTTTTAATATAAGACCCGACGTTTTCCTTCATGAAGCTTTGAACAAGAATCGTATCCGCACCCCGGGCCCGCAAATAGGAAGCCGCGTCAAATGTCCGGGACCCTGTCCTTAATGTGAAGCTTTTCGTATCTACAATAATACCTGATAAAAGGGCCGTCGCTTCCAGCATGTGCAGTTTTTTGCCCTTCGGCTGGTATTCGAGCAGTTCCGTCACAAGCTCGGCTGTGGACGATGCGTATGGCTCCATATAAACAAGGAGCGGCTTGTTGATAAAATCTTCGCTTCTTCGGTGATGGTCAATGACTACGACTCGGTCGGTCTTGCCGAGCAGCTTTTCTTCAATGACCAGAGAAGGTTTATGTGTGTCCACAACAACAAGCAGCGTCTTCTCCGTTGCGATTTCCAATGCATCTTCCGGAGATATGAGCCTGGAATATAGCTCCGGCTCTTCTTTCAATTTGTCTACAAGCCTTTTGACGCTTGAATCAATATCATTGAAGTCTATGACAATATAGCCTTCCTTTTCATTCATCTCTGCCGCTTTTCTGATTCCTATAGCAGACCCGATTGCATCAAGATCAGGGAATTTATGCCCCATAACGATGACCTTGTCGCTTCCCAGGATCAAATCTTTCAATGCATGCGAGATGACACGGGCGCGGACACGGGTTCTTTTCTCCATTGGATTCGTTTTCCCGCCGTAAAATTTTAGTTTTCCATTCGGCAGTTTCATTGCGACCTGGTCTCCTCCACGTCCCAAGGCCAAATCAAGGCTTGATTGGGAGAGTGCCCCGAGCTCAGGGAAATCCGAAACGCCAAGCCCTACACCGATGCTTAAAGTAATCGGCACATGCTGCTTCGCTGTCGTTTCCCTTACGACATCCAGTATAGAGAACTTATCTTTCTCCAGCTCACGCAAAGTTTTTTCATTAAATAAAATGATAAACCGATCGGAAGATGTTCTTTTTAAAAAAATGCCGTGTTCCAATGCCCATTCATTCAACAAAGCGGTGACTGTACTATTCAGTTCACTTTTCGCCTGGTCATTCATTCCCTGTGTCGCATCATCATAGTTGTCGATCATGATTGTAGCGATAACCTGCCGTTCATCCTGGTATCGCTTCATGATTTCCATTTCTTCGGTTACATCGAAAAAATATAGAAGGCGTTCTTCATTTTTCAATAAAACACGGTATTTTCGTTCATTCAATGTAATAATTTCAGATTCTTTTTCCTGCTGAATGGGAGGAATGAGCGATTCCGCTATCTCATAGAGTGAACGGCCGACAAGGGAAGTTTCATCCAGCCGTGATGCCATATAAGCATTGGTCCATTCAATGATATAATCATCGTTGATCAGCATCACCCCGATCGGCATCTCCAGCAATGCTTCTTCCCCCACTTTTTTCACCCGGTGAGAAAGTGTAGAAATATACTTTTCGATTTCGCTTATCCTATCCTTTTGGGATTTTAAAAATAAACCAAAGAATATTACGAGCAAGAGAGCTCCTATCGCGCCTGCCCACCAGTATTGGAAACTGATGATTACAAGAAGAACGGCGCTTAAAGCCACAATCCCGATGATAGGAGGAAAGCTCTTCTTTCTATTTATATATGGCGGCATCCTTTCAGCTCCCTTTACTCCATAATTGTTTTTTCCGGCATTATTTTTTTGCCAGTCGCTGTCTTAAATCGAAACCTAAATCAATTATACCCAATAACCTGACAAGAGAGAAAAACAAAGGCAATAAAAGAGTCATAACCGTTGCAGCAATCGGTATGGCTTTCGACCAATTTTTCACATGGCTGTAATAGAAAATAAAGGCCAGCCCCTGGATCAGCAGCAGGATCTGCAAGATATAGGCGGCATTGATAATGGCCATATGCAAAAACGTTCCCTCTTCGGGTTTAAGAAAAAGGGACCCGATCAAGGTAATTAAATAATACCATAAGATGCTTTGCGGTAATTTAGCCGTCCTGAAAGGAGGGAATTTCGGCACGTCAACCCCAAACTTCCTGATGATCGGAAAGTTGACCGCCATAGCTAAAAAGACGGATAAAAATGCACTGCCCAGCAATAAGCTTGGAGCCAGTGTTTTCATCAACCGGATCATTTCTTGAAGCTGCTGCGCCATGTTTGGATCAGGAGTCTGTCCAAATGTTCTCATTAAGTCAGCATACTGCTCGGCTGATGCTGATAAAATTTTGGCCGTTTCATTTAGAAAGTTGAACTCAAATAACTGGACTGCTATCACATAAAATAGTACAAGATTCCCCAAAAATACAAGGCTCGAAGCCATATAGGCAACCATTTTACTTTTTCCAGTCCGAATGCAATACCCCATCATTGTACCTGTTGTACCATATAAAACAGCAAACAGAGCCCCCAGTACAGCGCCTGCAATTATAGCCATAAAAATAGCACCCACAACTAAAACAATGCTGTTTTTCAAAGGATATTTGGAGCTGTACAAAAGAAAAGGCAGTATCAAAAAAAGCTGAGTAACGAGCGTTGCCACCGGAACATAGACAGAAAGGAGCAAAAGCACCGTAAAAACAGCAAGCAGCAACGCTCCTTCTGTCAACATGCGGGTATTTTTCACATTGTCACCTCATTAAGTATGTACCAGTCTATTTTAACAAAAAAAAACCGATAAGTCCCAAGATACACGGGAGGCAGTTTATAAGGGAAAAAGGCAAGGTATATATTTGCAATAAAGAAAAGCGCAAGCACCTTGATTAGCGCGGGCAAACAAGACGATTCCCGAGGAGGCAGTTCGTAAGCGAACAGGGAAGCGGCTTGATCCTTGCGGGGCTAGGCGCTGGAACTGGACATTACGTACCCTTTGTTCGAAGAGAAAATTCGGTAAAATTTTATGCTTTCTATACCAATAAAAGGGAGCAGCAAGGATTTCTCCCCACTGCTCCCTTTTTATTATTCCCCTGCCACGAATGGAAGAAGTGCCATTTGACGAGCACGTTTGATAGCTACTGTCAATTTGCGCTGGTATTTGGCGCTTGTTCCAGTCACACGGCGCGGAAGAATTTTTCCACGTTCAGAAATGAACTTTTTAAGTAGATCAACATCTTTGTAGTCGATGTGTGTAATGCCGTTTGATGTAAAGTAACATACTTTCCGGCGTCTACGTCCGCCTCTGCGTCCACCTGCCATTTAAAACCCTCCTTCGCAATTTCATTAAAATGGAAGATCGTCATCCGATATGTCGATCGGTTGTCCATCATTTGAGAATGGGTCTTCATCTGTCCGAGTATAGCCCTGGTTCCTTTGATCGCCGTAGGAGGAGCCTTGGCTTCGCTGGCCGCTGCCATCGAATGAGCTTCCGCCAAAGTCGCCGCCGCGATCTTGTGATGCAGCACTTCTTGGTTCCAGAAATTGAACATTGTCTGCAACCACTTCAGTGATATATACCCGTTTTCCATCCTGATCATCATAGCTGCGTGTCTGCAAACGGCCGTCCACCCCTGCCAAGCTTCCCTTTTTCAAGTAGTTGGCAATATTTTCTGCCTGGCGGCGCCAAGCAACACAAAAGATAAAGTCTGCTTCACGTTCCCCCTGCTGGTTGGTAAACGTACGGTTAACAGCTAATGTGAAGTTCGCAACCGGCACTCCGTTCGGCGTATAGCGCAAATCCGGATCTTTAGTTAATCGGCCAACTAATACTACTCGGTTCATCATCAGAATCAACCTCTTCCCGATTTACTATTCTTACATTGTTCCACGTGGAACATTATTTCTGTTTATTTTTCTTCTTCTTTGATTACGATATGACGGATGATATCATCGTTGATTTTAGCAAGACGGTCGAATTCCTGAACTGCTTCAGGACTTGCATTTGTGTGGATTAAGCGATAGTAACCTTCTCGGAAATCCTCAATCTCATATGCCAAGCGACGCTTGCCCCAATCCTTCGATTCGATGATTTCTGCCCCTTGGGAAGCAAGAATATTATCGAAACGCTCTACAACAGATTGTCTCGCTTCTTCCTCAATATTAGGGCGAATGATGTACATGATTTCGTACTTTCTCATCAATGGTCCACCTCCTTATGGTCTGTGCGGCCCTCAAAAATAATTAAGGGCAAGGAGCAACTTTCATTACTCACAGAGAAAAATTATAACATAAAGGACCCAATAAAACAAATATCAATTTTTCATCTTTTCGGCTGCGTCAACAATCTTTATTGGTTCTTTTTATCATTATAGAACACACGTTCCAAATAATCAATCCCTTATTAAAAAATAAAGCCATGCTTGCCTTCATGGCTTGCATGGCTTTCCATTTATTCTTCTTCCTTATTTTCGTATGCATCCCGGGATGGATTGAAGGCAAGATCCAAATCCGGATCTTCGGCAAATTCCGTTCCGTAGTTAGGCCGGACGGCTGACCTTTCATCCAGAACCGGACTTGTAAAGTTTTCATCATCCTCCACTGTTTCCCGATCAAAGAAATATGACAAGCAAATAAGGCCGCTTAATCCGACCAAGGTATAAATTAACCGCGACAACCCTGCAGTTTGTCCGCCGAATATGGCAGCCACGAGGTCAAACCTGAATAATCCGATCAATCCCCAGTTGACGGCACCAATAATAACCAAGGCCAAAGCAATCTTCCGTAAAGTATTCATGTGGCACACCCCCTTTTTTCTTCAAAGGAACCAACAGCTTTGCTATTGATTTCGTACTATTATTTGAAAAAAAGGGATGTTTTATACTTTTACAAGGAGGGTTGCTGCAATTTTATTTTTTAGCGGCAGCCTGTTCTCTCAACATGAACTTTTGCAGCTTCCCGCTTGCATTCCTCGGAAGCTCATCCATGAATTCGTAGCGGCGCGGTCTTTTATACCGGGCAAGCCGGTTATTTTCCGTACAAAACTTGTCAAGTTCCCCGGCTGTCAAAGAAAGGTCTTTCTTCACCACAAAAGCGACAACCCTTTCTCCCCATATTTCATCAGGCTCACCGACAACAGCTGCATCCAAAACGCCGGGGTGTTCGAATAAGACATCTTCGACTTCCCTCGAATAGATATTTTCACCGCCGGAAATGATCATATCTTTCACACGGTCACTCACCCACAAATAGCCTTCGTTGTCCATGTATCCAATATCCCCGGAATGGTACCATCCTTTGTACAGCGCTTCTTTTGTGGCATCTGGGCGGTTAAAGTACTCGAGCATGGTACTTGGCCCCCTCACAATGATTTCTCCCAATTCCCCGGGAACGCAAATATCTTCGGGATCGGATGGTATTCCTTCCTTTACCTTAACTACCCTTATTTCATGATTGACCAAAGCTTTTCCAGCCGCTCCTGATTTTGATAATTGCTCATCATCATATAAAACGGAAATAGCTGGGCCCATTTCGGTCATTCCATATGCCTGGAATATATCGATACCCAAAGTATTATTTACTTCTTTTACAAGGGCCGGAGCCATGGGAGCACCGCCATATAGCCCTGCACGCAAACTGGAAAAATCAGCCTCCGTCAAATCTTCGCGCAGCATCATATTCCACATTGTCGGCGCAGCAAAAAAATGGGTGATCTTCTCTTCTTTTATCGCCTGAACAAGCTCCCTGGCATCAAAATGGTGCATGATAATATTTGAGCCGCCCATCATAAGGCGCGGAAGGAAAGCACAATGGAGCTCGGCACAGTGAAACATAGGTGCTATACACAGGCCCCTTTCATTTTTTGTCACTCGCATGACGGCTGACATAATCAGACTTTGATCCACCATATTACGATGGGAATGGACGACACCTTTAGGCATCCCTGTCGTTCCTGAAGTATACATGATAGCATAGGGATCATTTTCATCGAGCTCACAATCCGGCCTCTCGCTCGTTGCTTTGGAAATTTCCCCGTAATAATCTTTTGCAAACGAATCAGGCTCATCAATGCACCAAAACTGGATATCCGAAATGTTCTTGGCGGCATGTGCAACCGGACCGCCCGTTGCTTTTTCATACAGCACGATTTTCGGGGCTGCATCACGTAAAATGAATTCCAATTCTTTTCCCATTAGGCGAAAATTGATGGGGTTGAAAACTGCTCCGATTTTCATACAGGCAAACAGAGTAGTTGCAAATTCAGCTGTGTTATATAAAACAGTGGATACCCTGTCTCCTTTTTCTACTCCCGCATTTTTAAATGCATTGGCAAGTTTATTTACCTCTTGGTCCCAATCACTGTAGGTCCAGCTTTTTCCCAGTCTCCGATCCGCAAGCCCTTCCTTTAGAGGAAACTTTGCAACAGTTTGCTCAAATACATCCCTGAGTGTAGGCCCTCCCATGTATACCACTCCCTGTATTGATATTTACTGCTCTAATCGTTCAATAATCGTTGCGTTCGCCATGCCGAAACCTTCACAAATCGCCTGAAGCCCGTGTTTTTTACCTTGCCTTTCCAATTCATGGACCAATGTCGTCATGATTCTTGCCCCGCTTGCTCCAAGCGGATGCCCTAATGCGATCGCACCTCCATTCACATTCAATTTTGCCGGGTCCGCCCCTGTTTCCTTCAGCCAATGAAGCGGGACAGAGGCGAAGGCTTCATTTACTTCAAATAAATCTATATCGGAAAGATTCATTCCGGCTTTTTCCAATGCTTTTTCCGTTGCTGCTACTGGTCCTGTCAGCATCAATGTGGGGTCAGACCCCACCACTGACCTGGAAATGACCTGGAAGCGGGGTTTCAGTCCGAGTCGCTCCGCTTTTTCTCGGGACATGAGCAATATGGCTGCAGCCCCGTCGCTGATTTGGCTTGCGTTGCCTGCGGTGACTTTTCCGTTTTTTAAAAAAGGAGGTTCCAAAGCTGCCAGTTTCTCCATTGATGTATTTTCGCGGGGGCCTTCATCTTTGTTCACAGTACCATTTTTCGTGCTGACTTCCATGATCTCACGGTCAAATCGCCCTTCCTTGATCGCCCTTACCGCTTTTTCATGGCTCTCCAAAGAAAATCGGTCCAGTTCTTCTCTGGAAAAACCCCATTGTTCTGCAATCCGTTCCGCTGAAAGACCTTGATTGATCATTTCATAACGCTCCGTTAACAGGCTGCTGTTTTTCGCTCCCTGCAAATTTGAAAACATGGGGACGCGGGACATGCTTTCCACTCCGCAAGCTATGACCACATCCATATCTCCGCTTAAAATCGCCTGGCATGCAAAATGGACAGCCTGCTGGCTTGAACCACACTGCCTGTCGATTGTGACTCCCGGGACCGTTATAGGAAATCCCGCTATCAATGCTGCCAGCCTTGCGACATCATTCGCCTGCTCACTCGTTTGTGTAACGCAGCCGGCAATGACATCCTCCACGTGGCTCGCTTCTACTTCAGCCCTTTCAGTGACTTCCTTTAAAACCATGGCAAGCAGTTCGTCCGGGCGTATATGACTTAGCATCCCGTTCCTTTTTCCAACCGGTGTCCTAACAGCTTCAACTATGACAACTTCCCTCAACCATTTCTCCCCCTTAATCATCAGAAAGCGCTTACTTTATTTTTTCGATAGACTACAGCTGTTCTCCTTCCTATAAAAAAGAAAAAGCCTGCAAACTTGTTCACAGACTTTCTCGTACTTTTATACATTAAACCGGAAATGGATAACATCCCCATCTTGTACTAAATATTCTTTTCCTTCTAACCGGACTTTTCCAGCTTCTCTAGCGGCGGCCATTGAGCCGGCATCCAGCAAATCATCATAGGAGACCGTTTCTGCGCGGATAAAGCCTTTTTCAAAATCCGTATGGATGATTCCGGCACATTGCGGGGCTTTCATCCCTTTTTTGAATGTCCATGCCCGGACTTCTTGCTCCCCGGCAGTAAAATAAGTAGCCAATCCCAGAAGATGGTAAGCCGCACGGATCAATTGATCCAGTCCGGATTCTTCGATTCCGAGCTCTTCAAGGAACATCGCTTTTTCATCATCGTCAAGCACAGCGATCTCTTCTTCGATTCTGGCACTGATGATAATGACTTCCGCGTTATCTTTTTCCGCATAATCCATCACTTTTTTTACATATTTGTTGCCCGATGGATCAGCCAAATCGTCTTCTCCGACATTTGCTACATATAAAACAGGCTTGCTTGTCAGCAAATGCAGCTGCTTGACAATTTTAAGCTGGTCATCAGAAAAATCAATGGCTCTTGCCGGCTGGTCAGATTCGAACGTAGCTTTCAACTTGCTCAGCACTTCAAATTCTGCCATAGCCTCCTTGTCTTTTTGCTTCGCCATTTTTTCAACGCGGCCAATGCGTTTTTCAACGGTTTCCAAGTCCGCCAAAATCAATTCGAGATTGATCGTCTCAATATCGTCAATCGGATCGACTTTTCCCGATACATGCGTGATGTCACCATCTGCAAAACAGCGAACGACGTGGCATATGGCATCCACTTGGCGAATATGGGACAGGAATTTATTTCCGAGCCCTTCCCCTTTGCTCGCGCCTTTGACGATCCCGGCAATATCAGTGAATTCAAAAGCCGTCGGTACAGTTTTCTTCGGCTTGACAAGTTCAGTTAACTTTTGGAGACGGTCATCCGGAACTTCCACGATTCCGACGTTAGGGTCAATCGTACAGAATGGATAGTTCGCCGCTTCCGCTCCCGCTTTCGTAATTGCATTAAATAAAGTCGACTTGCCTACATTTGGCAAACCGACGATCCCTGCTGTTAGGGCCATTTCGGTCACTCCTCTTTGTCGGGGCAGACTCTGCCCCCAATCCATTCATAATTATAGAGACTGAAAGGAAAAAGCGCAAGATGAATCGCTGGAAGCCTGTTTCGTGTTTGCCTGCGAGACATCGAGGGCCTCCTGCTCATTCAAATGAAAAAGCATGAAGTTACTCCTCATGCTTTTCTAAAATCTTTTTCATTTTTCTTGTGAATTCCCGCCTCGGCAGCATGACGCTGTGCCCGCACCCTTCACATTTCATTCGGATATCCATCCCCATCCGGATGATCCGCCAACGATTGGTTCCGCATGGATGAGGTTTCTTCATTTCAACAACGTCGTGAAGGTCAAATTCCTTTTTCTCCATTCTTATCCCCCTTGTCGGTCACCTAAATGATTGTCCTGCTGGTGTACGTTCCCTTGCATCATCACAATGCGCTGATACGGGATGTCCACCTGATGGGCATCTAATGCAAGCTTGATGGCCTTTCTCAGCTCTCTTGCAATAAACGCATTTTGAAGCGGCAATGTCTCCGCAGTTACCCTTAGTACAATTTCGGAAGCACCCAATTGCTGAACCCCTAGTACGCTGGGCTTCCCTACGATCTGTTCATATTTTTCCGGCATCGTTTCCAGCACATTTTCAATGAGGCTTTCCACCTTCTTCAGATCTGCCTGATACCCAAGATAAATATCTACAACAGCTACACTGTTATGCAGGGAAAAATTTGTCACTTCCGTAATGTTGCCGTTTTGAAGAATATATAATTCACCGGTCCAGTTCAATATTTTTGTTGTCCGGAGGCCAATTTCATCGACGGTACCTTCAAACTCCCCGATTCGAACATAGTCGCCGACGGAAAATTGATCTTCAAAGATGATGAAAAAGCCGCCAATGATATCTTTAACAAGGTTTTGGGCGCCAAATCCGACGGCAAGCCCCAAGATGCCCGCCCCAGCCAGGATTCCTGTCACATTGATTGTCAATGCCGAAAGAATCATGACGATAGCAATGAAATACACCGTATACGTCAAGATATTTTGCAAAAGCTTGATAAGGGTTGCTTCACGCCTCTCTGAAAATTGCAGCGGCACCTTCGATCTTCTTTTAAAAATTCTTCCAATCGCAGCCTTTCCGACTCGTATGATGATAGAAGCCAAAATAATAATGATAATGATTTTTAAGGCTATAAATCCATATTTAATCCATAATTCAGGGTCGGTCAGCTTATCTATAAATAGGTTCGTATTTTTTTCGAGTTTTTCAAGTTCTTTAAGTTGTTCATCCATTGAGTTCACCTGACTCGTTTCTTAAATTCGTTTCTTTATTTTATCAATAATTCATGTCCCTTTCCAATGACACATAAAAAGTCCTCCCTAACCCCATCTCCATGTATAGAAAACGGCGGTTCTTCGTATACTGTTTATCAAATGGAAATTAAAACGACGGAGCTAAAGGGGGATTGGAGTGGAGCAACAGAATATAATTGATGCAATTGTGCATTTTGAGGATCAAGCTGCTGTCCATAAAATATCCGACGCTCTTTTGGACCTTCTTCCCTCGCAGAAAAATCAGCCTGTCGTCATCATATGCATCGGAACGGACCGGTCAACCGGAGATTCGCTCGGACCGTTAATCGGATCCTTCTTGCATGAAGCCGGAATGAACTTTTTTCATGTGTACGGAACATTGGAGAACCCCGTTCATGCTATGAACCTGAAGGATATTTTGGCTCATGTGAAAAAAACATACAAAAACCCGTTCATCATCGGGATCGATGCCTGTTTGGGCAGGATAGCAAACATCGGTGAAATCAAGGTCGGAACAGGCCCGGTCAAGCCTGGAGCGGGGGTAAATAAAAAGCTCCCGGAAGTAGGCGACGCTTTTATCACTGGTATCGTCAATATGGCCGGCCATCTGGAATTTGTCGTGCTTCAAAATACGCGGCTGAATCTTGTCATGAAGCTGGCAAAAAAGATTGCTGCAGCCCTTGTCGAGACAGACAGAATATACGACAAAAAAAGAACCTTTCAGTCAATCGGTTTCAACTTTGTAAAAAGGAAATCGGCTAAATAGCAAAAAGGAAAGGCGAGACATTAACGCGTTAAAGCGGCGGGGGCCTGTCCCCAGGCCTTCTTCCTGTTTCTTTTACATTATTTTCACTTGAAAAATATGTATCATTGTAACGATTACCGCCACTACCAGAATGCCTGGCAGCAGGTTGGCCACCCGGATCTTCGTCAAGCCGACCAAATTCAGGCCGATTGCAAAGATCATAATTCCTCCGGTTGCTGTCATTTCCAATATAAAAACATCCATCAATTCCTGTGGTACAAGCCGATTGATCTGGGTTGCAAACAAAGCGATCGTTCCCTGATAAAGAACGACCGGAATGACGGAAAAAATGACGCCAATTCCGAGTGTTGTCGACAAAATAAGGGCAGTGAACCCATCGATAATCGCTTTCGTGTACAGCACATTGTGGTCATTCCGGATTCCGCTGTCAAGCGCTCCAAGAATTGCCATTGCGCCAATCACGAAAATGAGCGTGGCAGTGACAAAGCCCTGAGCAATGCTCCCAGTACCGCCAAAACCACCCATCTTTCTTTCCAGCCATCGGCCCACAGCGGCAAGCTTATCATCGAGTGCCCACCATTCACCCAGCACAGCACCAACAACAAGGCTGATGATGACGATTAAAAAGTTTTCGCTTTTAAATCCCATCTGCAGCCCGAGAACTATGACCGCCAATCCGATTCCATACATGACTGTTTCCTTCATTTTTTCCGGAATCGATTGCAGGAATCTTCCAAGCAGTGTGCCGATAATAATACAGATTCCATTAATAATCGTACCCATTAAAACCATGAACTCACCTGACTCTTCCTAATAATGAAGCAATCACTCTCTTAACTCCATTATTTCCAAAATGCGTTCCAGATCTTCCTGGGAAAGAAACTCGATTTCAATCTTTCCCTTTTTCTTCGTTTGGCTAATTGTAACAGTTGTTCCAAACTTTTCTCTCAGACGATCTTCCCGTTCCCTTATAAAAACATCCTTCTTAATCGTTTTCTTTTTTGTTTCACGTGGAACATTTTCATTTAGTCTCTGGATCAGCTTCTCCAGCTGGCGGACATTCAATCCTTCTTTTATTGTTTGTTCCGCGACGGAAACCATCTTGTTCTTCTGTTTGAGCCCGAGCAATGTCCTGCCATGGCCCATGGATAATTTCCCCTCTGTAATCAAGTTTTGGATTTTTGGCGGCAGTGTGAGCAGCCTGATATGATTGGCAATATAAGGCCTGCTTTTACCAAGCCTTTTGGCCAGATCTTCCTGCGTAATGCCGAGCCTGTCCATTAAAGTTTGATAGGCGGCCGCTTCTTCCATTGGCGTCAAATCCTCGCGCTGCAGGTTTTCCAAAACTGCAAGCTCCATCATTTGAGAATCATTAAATTCTCTGACAACCGCAGGAATTCTTTTTAAATGGGCCGCTTTAGCCGCTCGGAACCGCCTTTCCCCGGCAACAATTTCGTAACTTTTCCCGTTTTTTCTCACAATGATCGGCTGTAAAATCCCGTGCTCTTTAATAGATTCCTTGAGCTCGGCAATCGCTTCGGCGGAAAAATTTTTCCTTGGTTGATAGGGATTAGGCTTGATTTCAGTCAATTGGATTTCCCGTACCGTCTCCTCTGTTCCCACATCCACATCTATGTTCGCAAACAAAGCATTAATGCCTTTTCCCAGTCCTTTAGCCAACTTCAGCCACTTCCTTTGCGAGTTCTAAATAAACTTCCGCTCCCCTTGATCTGGGATCGTAAATGATGATCGGCTGCCCGTGACTCGGCGCTTCACTCAGCCGGATATTTCTTGGAATCACCGTTTGATAAACCTTATTTTGAAAGTATTTCTTCACTTCCTGAATGACTTGGAGACCGAGATTTGTCCGGGCATCCAGCATCGTCAGGAGCACACCCTCTATCATCAGTTCCTGATTCAAATGTTTCTGTACAAGCCGGACTGTATTTAACAGCTGGCTGAGCCCTTCCAGTGCATAATATTCGCATTGAACAGGGATCAATACCGAATCAGACGCCGTTAAGGCGTTGATTGTCAGCAATCCGAGCGACGGAGGGCAGTCTATCAAAATAAAATCATATTGATCCCTTACTTCGTCCAAAGCACGTTTCAAACGGACTTCCCTTGAGATGGTCGGAACAAGCTCAATTTCGGCACCCGCCAGTTGAATGGTCGAAGGGACTACCGACAGATTTTCCACTGCCGTCTCCTGAATCACTTTTTTAATATCTGTATCATCAACGAGCACGTCATAGACGCATTCATTGACCTCCCCTTTATCAATCCCCGCTCCGCTTGTCGCATTCCCTTGCGGATCTATATCTACAATTAATACTTTTTTTCCGATGTAAGCCAAACAGGCCCCTAAATTGATGGAGGTTGTCGTTTTTCCGACGCCCCCTTTTTGGTTGGCTATGGAAATAATCTTTCCCAACAATTTCACCTACCCCTTACTTCCTACGAAGATTGTTCGCACCTCATCCATTTTATCAAATAATGAACAATTATTTTATCGTAATCTAAAAAAATGGGAAACTTGTTTTTTCAAGCTTCCCATGGCCAGGTTAAATAATCTATTTTTCTTTGTTTTTTGGAATTTTAATAGTGATTTGATAGTAATGGTCGAAATCTTCTTCCGTGGAATCCAGCTTAATTCCTGTGTCAGCCACCATTGAAAGCGACTGGCGGATGGTGTTGACGGCAATCCGCATATCTTTGCTGACGGCTTTCCGCCTTTTGGCCGGCTTGGGCTTTTCATCCGAAAGCATCCTGGCCACTTGTTCTTCCGTCTGTTTGACATTTAAATTCTTTTCGATGATCATTTCCATTAATTTTATCTGTTTATCGGATTCTTTTAATGGAATCAAAGCACGGGCATGGCGCTCGGTAATTTCCTTTTTTAGAAGGCCTTCCTGTATCTCTTCCGGAAGTTTAAGAAGGCGAAGTTTGTTTGCCACAGTGGATTGGCCTTTTCCAAGCCTCTGGGCCAACGCTTCCTGCGTCAAATTATGAAGTTCCAGCAGTTTTCCGTATGCCATGGCTTCCTCAATCGGAGTCAGTTCCTCCCTTTGCAGGTTTTCAATCAAAGCGACGGAAGCTGTCTCGGTATCATTCAGATTTTTAATGATAGCGGGTATTTCTTCCCAGCCAAGCATCTGGACAGCGCGGAATCTTCGTTCGCCTGCTATGATTTCAAATTGTTCATTCCCTGCTTCCCTGACAACAATCGGCTGGATGATTCCATGTGTATGGATCGTACGGGCCAGTTCTTCTATCTTTGAATCATCAAAAATAGTCCGCGGCTGGAACCGGTTTGGAAAAATGGCGGAAACAGAAATATTTCTTACTTCTTCCCGTTCTGCCAGATCCTCTGCTTCTGCCTCTATCTCATTCTCTGCCGGCAGCTCTTTATCACCCAACCCAAAAAAACGCGAGAAAGGATGTTTCATCCTTCTACACCACCTTGAAATAGTAACTCCCTTTTATACATCATACTATTTTTTCTTCTATTTTTCCTGCCGAACTTTTGCTCTATCTTCTATAAAATTATTCTAACGGCAATTTATTCGGAGTGCCCGGCTTGCGCGGATATTTTTTGGGTGTTTTTTTCACCTTTTCCACAATAACGATGTTCCGTTCGCTTTCTTCGATCGGCAGTTGGAAAGAATGGATATCCGCCAATTTTCCGCCAAGCAGCTTGACCGCTTTTTCACCTGCAGCAAGCTCCTCTTTAGCATTGGCTGCTTTTAAAGCAACGAACAATCCGCCCTCTTTGACGAGCGGCAGGCAAAGTTCAGCCAAAACGGACATTCTTGCAACAGCACGCGCCGTCACGATATCAAACTGCTCCCGGAACTCTTCTTTTTTTGCAAAAGTTTCCGCCCTGTCATGGTAAAAGAATGTATCATCAAGTTTCAATTCTTTTGCAAGCTCATGCAAAAAAGTGATCCGCTTTTTCAACGAATCTACGATCGTCACTTTGATTTCCGGAAAACAGATTTTCAGCGGAATGCTCGGAAATCCGGCTCCCGCTCCCACATCACAAAGCGACAGTGGCTGACTCAAATCGAGAAAAAAAGCGGCGCTCACCGAATCATAGAAGTGCTTCAAATACACTTCATCATGATCGGTGATCGCTGTCAGGTTCATTTTTTCATTCCACTCTACAAGGATTTTGTAATAAAGCTCGAATTGCTCCAGCTGGCGGGCGCTTAACTCAATTCCTTTGTTTTTCAGCTGCTCTGTAAATTGCTCAATATTCATTGGTTAACCCTTTCTTAAGAACTAACTAAATCAGTTATCTCCCGATACTCTGGCAATTTTTCCATGTTCAATATATACCAACAGGATGGAAATATCCGCCGGATTAACTCCTGAAATGCGGGATGCCTGGGCGATGGACAGCGGGCGCACTTTGTTCAGCTTCTGGCGTGCTTCTGTCGCAATGCCATGGATGGCATCATAATCAATATCTTCAGGGATTTTCTTATTCTCAAGCTTTTTCAGCTTTTCCACCTGCTGCAGTGATTTTTCGATATACCCCTCATATTTGATCTGAATTTCCACCTGGTCGATCACATCTTCAGACAGTTCTTTTTCCGGGGGTATCAACTGGACAATATGGGAGTATTTCATTTCCGGGCGCTTCAATAGATCGGATGCACGGATCCCGTCCTTCAATTCGCTTCCGCCTGCTTCGCGGATGAGTGCCTGTGTTTGCTCATTCGGTTTTAAAATTGTCTTTTGCAGGCGTTTGATTTCTGCTTCTATATCCGCTTTTTTCTTCGTGAATTTCTCATATCTTTCCTGGGAAATTAATCCGATTTCATAACCGAGATCCGTCAAACGGAGATCACAGTTGTCCTGGCGAAGCAAAAGCCGGTATTCTGCACGTGAAGTCAGCAGGCGATACGGCTCGTTCGTTCCCTTTGTGACAAGGTCATCAATCAGGACACCGATATATGCATCGGAACGGCTTAGGATGACTTCCTCTTTTCCAAAAATATTTCTCGCCGCGTTAATTCCCGCCATCAAACCTTGGGCGGCCGCTTCCTCGTAACCGGACGTTCCGTTGATCTGTCCGGCAGTGTAAAGATTTTTGATCTTTTTTGTTTCCAGTGTCGGCCACAGCTGGGTAGGTACGATGGCATCATACTCAATGGCATATCCCGGTCTCATCATGCGGGCATTTTCAAGTGCAGGGATTGTTTTGAGCAGTTCATGCTGGACTTCTTCCGGCAAGCTGGTTGACAGTCCCTGAACATATACTTCGTTCGTATGCCGTCCTTCCGGCTCAAGAAAAATCTGATGGCGCGGTTTATCATTGAAACGGACGACCTTATCTTCAATGGAAGGACAGTAGCGGGCGCCGGTTCCTTTAATCATTCCTGAAAACATCGGGGAACGGTGCAGATTTTCATCGATCAGCCTGTGTGTACGTTCATTCGTATACGTCAGCCAGCATGGCAGCTGGTCTGTGATCATTTTCGTTGTTTCATAGCTGAATGCCCTTGGCTCTTCGTCGCCGGGCTGGATTTCCGTCAGGCTGTAGTCAATTGTCTGGCTGTTAATTCTAGGCGGTGTCCCTGTTTTGAAACGTTCCATGTCAAATCCAAGCTCCTGCAGATGTTCCGAAAGCTTGATGGATGGCTGCTGATTGTTCGGGCCGCTCGAATATTTCAGTTCACCCAAAATAATTTCACCACGAAGGAACGTTCCTGTTGTGATGACAACAGCTTTTGAACGGTAAACGGCGCCTGTCATCGTGACAACGCCATGGCATACTCCGTCTTCTACAAGCAGCTTGTCGACCATTCCCTGATGCAATGTCAGATTCGGTTCATTTTCAAGTGTATTTTTCATTTCATGCTGGTACTGGAACTTGTCGGCCTGTGCGCGCAAAGCTTGGACTGCCGGTCCTTTTCCGGTATTCAGCATTCTGATTTGAATGGCAGTTTTATCGATGTTCTTTCCCATCTCGCCGCCCAGCGCATCAATCTCCCTGACGACAACACCTTTAGCCGGTCCGCCGATGGACGGGTTGCATGGCATGAAAGCGACCATGTCCAGGTTGATGGTGATCATCAAAGTTTTCGCACCCATTCTGGCGGCCGCCAGGCCCGCTTCGCATCCGGCATGACCCGCTCCAACTACAATGATGTCATACTGGCCTGCTTCATATTGCTGCATGCGTCTTACCTCCTTTAAATTATTTCCCTAAGCAAAATTGCGAGAATAGCTGATCGATCAAACTATCCTGTACCGTGTCACCAATGATTTCACCAAGCAGTTCCCACGTTCTCGTCATATCGATTTGGACAATGTCAATCGGAGTGCCCGCCGCAATGCCTGCCTGCACATCTTCGATCGCCTGAAGCGCTTGATGCAAAAGGGCGATATGGCGGCTGTTTGAAACATACGTGATATCGCCGGCTTCCAATTCCCCATGGAAAAACATATCGGCTATTCCCTGCTCCAGATCGTCAATCCCTTCTTCCTGAAGCAATGAAGTGGTAATGATCTTATGCTTTCCGGCAGCTTGTTTTACCTGATCCATATCTATTTTCCGCGGTAGGTCCGTCTTATTGACGATGACAATGACATCCATGCCCTCAACGGCTGCAAACAGCTGCTTATCCTCCGGAGTGAACGGCTCTGCCGAATTCAACACAAGCAAAATAAGATCCGCTTCCTTGAGGACCTTCCTTGACCGCTCGACACCGATTCTTTCCACTATATCTTCCGTTTCCCTAATACCCGCTGTATCCACCAGGCGCAAAGGTACTCCGCGAACATTCACATATTCTTCAATGACATCCCTTGTTGTTCCGGGAACATCCGTAACAATGGCTTTATTTTCCTGAACGAGGCTGTTCAGCAATGATGACTTTCCGACATTCGGGCGGCCGATAATGACCGTCGAGAGCCCTTCACGCAATATTTTACCTTGTTCAGCCGTTTTTAGTAATTTGTTTATCTCTTTTTGAATATGATCCGCTTTTTCCGTCAGCATGCGGTGCGTCATTTCTTCCACATCATCATATTCAGGATAATCAATGTTCACTTCCACATGTGCCAGGGTTTCGAGAATTTCCTGGCGCAATGCAGTAATCAATTTGGAAAGGCGTCCTTCCATTTGATCAAGTGCAACATTCATCGCCTTATCCGTTTTCGCCCGGATCAGATCCATGACAGCTTCTGCCTGGGATAAATCGATTCTTCCATTAAGAAATGCCCTTTTGGTGAATTCCCCAGGTTCAGCAAGACTGGCCCCATTGTTTAAAACTAATTGAAGTACGCGGTTGACGGACACCATCCCGCCGTGGCAGTTGATTTCCACTACATCCTCTTTCGTATAAGTCCGCGGTGCCCTCATGACGCTTACCATTACTTCCTCTATCGTTTCCTCTGTTTTCGGCTGGATGAGCCGGCCATAATGAATCGTATGGGAGGCAGCTTCTTTCAAGCTCTTTCCGCTTGCGCTTCGAAAGATTTTTTCCGCTATATCAACCGCTTCTTCCCCGCTGATCCGGACGATGGCGATTCCGCCTTCGCCGAGCGGCGTGGAAATGGCTGCTATCGTATCAAAATCCATCTTGCTCACCACTTTTTTTAAAAAATAAGTACAAATTTTTTTAAAGATATTCGTATAAAATTATTGTGCTTTGTCCAGCTCCAGCGCCCAGCGACTAGCAAACTTCGCACTCCTCCACTACGATAAGTCAACATCGGCTCCTTCGTCGCCGTGTTTCCTTTATCTCATTGCGGAGTACTCCAGTTTGTACGTCGCTAAACGGGCGCTTGCGCTTTTCTTTAATCCACAATAAAATTTTCGTCCAAAACATCAGGTTTTATCCACAAGCCAAAAAGCCGTACTCTTTATTTTAGCTTATCCACATGTGAATAACAATGCAGCACGGTTACGTTTTAGCAAAAAAATAGCATCATATTGATGGGGGCCTTATTTTCTTTCAGGCCCAATTGCCTCCAATTCCTTACTAAGAGCAGCGTTCAGCCACTCTGACAGTCATAATCTCCGTATATCCTATATTGATCTCCTCTTTCTGCTGGACGGCACCCTTCTAAACTTTCATCATTCCCAAGCTTGCCCGGACTTATTGGGTTCCCTCAAACAGAACAAATGCGTAAGCGCCTGTTTATCGACGTACAGACTGGAGCGCTTCTGACGAGATAAAGGAAACACGCGCAGCGGAGCGGAGCGATGTTGACTTATCGTAGGAAGAAGCGTGAAGTCTGCTAGTCGATAGGCGCTGGAGCCGGACGCAGCACTAAGTGACAAATAAGTTACTTACAACCTGAGCATTTTATAATTTCCTAACAACAAAAAAACACCTCCCGCATATGGGAGATGTCATTTCGGCTGGATGACGACATATCGATTCGGCTCTTCCCCTCTGGAAATCGTTTCGACATCTTCGTTTTCAGCAAGCACTGTATGTATGATTTTTCGTTCGTAATTGGGCATGGGCTCCAATGAAACGGGCTCTCCCAGCTGAGTTGCTTTGGATGCAAGCCTTTCGGCAAGACGTATGAGCGTTTCTTTCCGCCTGTCCCGATAATCTTCCGGATTCAGTATCACTCTTATGTAATGGGATGAATGGCGGTTGGCTACAAGCTGCGTCAAATATTGTAGGGCATTGAGGGTCTGCCCCCGCTTTCCGATCAGCAGCCCCATTTTTTCTCCTGAAATATTGAACATGACATTTCGCCCGTCTTTTTCGACAATGTCGATCTCCGCTTCAATTCCCATATTTTTCACGATGTTTTGTAAAAACTGTTCCGCTGATTCGACAGCGCCCGGCTTTGCCGTCACTTCAACGACAACCGGGCGCGACCCAAACAGCCCGAATAGTCCTTTTTTTCCTTCGTCAACAATTTTGATTTCTACTTGATCTTCTGTAGTCTCTAGTTGAGCCAAAGCCGATTGTACTGCTTCTTCCACGGTTGATCCGGTTGCAGTGACTTGTCTCACTTTTTAGCTCCCCTCACCTTTCCATCGTTGGCCGCTGTCCCTTCAACGACCGGCGGCTTAATAAAATACGTCTGAACGATCATGAAAATATTACCGACTACCCAGTATAAAGAAAGCGCTGCTGGAAAGTTGATTGCAAAAACCATAATCATGACCGGCATGATATAAAGCATCATCTGCATTTGCGGATTGGCGCCTTCAGTACCTGCCATCATCAGCTTTTGCTGCAGAAAAGTCGTAATCCCCGCAACGACCGGTAATATATAGAAAGGATCCGGTGCACCCAAATCAAACCAAAGAAATCTATGGGTAGCAATTGCTTCTGTTCTGATAATTGCCTGGTAAAACCCGATGATGATCGGCATTTGAATTAATAATGGAAAACATCCTGCCAAGGGGTTAACGCCGTGTTTTTGAAAAAGCTGCATCATTTCTTGCTGCAATTTTTGCTGGGTTTGAGCGTCTTTAGAGCTGTACTTCTCTCTTAATTTTTGCATTTCCGGCTGGAGTACCTGCATCGCCTTTGAATTCTTTGTTTGTTTAATCATGAGCGGCAGGATGGCAAGACGAATCAATAACGTAGCGATAACAATCCCCAAACCATAGCTATTGCCAAAAAATTCGGCAATTGTTGTAATCAGCCATGATAAAGGATATACAATATACTTGCTCCAAAATCCAGTGCTTTCAGATGTAATCGGCACAGGGTTATTGTACGTAGAACAACCGGCTGCAATTACGACAAGCGCAAGCACAGCTGCCATGAGTAATATTCTTTTTTTCAAAACTTCATATCCTCCCTGTGTATGAAAATAACCCCTGTATGGGCAATTAGATATGGTCTAACGGTTATTTTAACACTTTTCATAGTCGCTGTTGATTAAAATCATGTTTATTTTTCGCATGCTTTGTCTTTTTCAGACTTTTTCCAAGCCGGAGGACATGTTCCAGGCTTTTTTTCACTGAATGATAATCCATTTCGGCCGCCGGTTTCCTGGCGATAATAACAAAATCCTTATTGTGGCTCACTTGCTCCTCAAGCTCATGGAATACTTGGCGGATATAGCGCTTGACCCTATTTCTCGTTACCGCATTTCCAATCTTTTTGCTTACAGACAGACCGATCCTGAAATGGGCCTGTCCCTCTTTTTCCAGCATATATATGATAAACTGCCTGTTCGCCACCGATTTCCCTTTTTTAAAAACTATTTGAAACTCTGCATTTTCCTTGATCCTAAATTCCTTTTTCATATATCCACCTCAACATAGAAAAGCGCAAGCGCCTGTCCATCGACGTACAGACTGAAATGCGGAAGACGGCCGTTTAGGGGCGACAAGCGCTGGCCGCCGACAAACGCCACATCCTGTGGCATCGGTGGCACTAGGACATCCTGTCCGTCGGAGGGCAGTCCAGTGAAGTCGTTCTTTGACTTCATTGGATTGACCGAAGCGACCTCGAGCCCCTGCCGTCTGAAGCTAGACACTGGAGTGCCTCTGACGAGATAAAGGAAACACGGCGAAGCCGCAGGCGAGCCGATGTTGACTTATCGTAGGAAAGCAGCTTACTCTGATTACCTCGTGAGAAGCATCTTTGAGTAAGCTTCGTGCAGCTTTGCGACGAGGTGAGATTAACATCCTCGAATACGCTACGCCGCAGGAGCACATTAGGCGCGAAGTCTGCTAGTCGATAGGCGCTGGAGCTAGACAGTTATTCAGTGCTTTTCTAATTAGAAAAAAGACCACTGAGACGTTTCAGTGGTCTACGCTGACAATACTTTTCTTCCTTTACGACGGCGAGCTGCCAAAACTCTACGGCCGGTTTTTGAGCTCATTCTTGCACGGAAGCCATGAACTTTGCTTCTTTTTCTTCTATTTGGTTGGAATGTTCTTTTCATTTATGACACCTCCTCGAGGATTTGAACAATCACAGGTTAGACAGTCTTTCTAATTATAAAGATGCGATTCATTGATTGTCAACCTCTCATTTTTATTTTTTGGCCGATTCTCTTGCTGAACCCGATTCATTTTTCCCTGTGGATTATTTGTGAAATCATTTTTTTATATTCACAGCAATTATCGACAAGTTTTTCACATATTCTGCAGCTGTTGATAATTTATTTTATGGCAATATTTAATAATGTGGATAATGCCCTCCGTTCATTGCAGTCCTATGTTTTATTTGGTATGATAAAATTGTTTTTACTGTGGAAAGCATTTCTTATTCATTGGTTTATCCACATATTGTGAATAACATGTGGATTGTTTATTCACCCGCTATGGATACTATTGTCCACATTTAGTGGATATTGTCGAAAAGGACCCTTTCTACTATATATATACTTTTCCACATTTACCAGACCCTCAAAAGGAAATCCAATGTCCCATATGAATGTGAAGCAAAGGAGGTAAAGTATTGGAAAACCTGTCTGATCTTTGGGAGAAAGTGCTTGAAAAAATAGAAAAGAAGATTAGTAAGCCCAGTTTTGATACATGGTTGAAATCTACTGAAGCATATGAGCTTCAAGGCGATATAATGACAATCGCTGTTCCCAACGAATTTGCCAGAGACTGGCTTGAAGGCCGCTATACAGATTTAATCTCCAAAATTTTATATGAACTGATCGGAGAAAACTTAAATATAAAATTCATTATTCCTCCTGATGCGGAAGAAGAGTTGAAAAAGGAACCGGCACCCAGCACAAGCGCCATCCAGAAAATAAAAAGGGAAGAAACATATCAGAACATGCTCAACCCAAAATATACATTTGACACATTTGTCATCGGTGCAGGCAATCGCTTTGCCCATGCTGCATCGCTTGCGGTCGCCGAAGCGCCCGCAAACGCTTATAATCCGCTTTTCATATACGGAGGCGTCGGTCTGGGAAAAACCCATCTGCTTCATGCGATCGGGCATTATGTACTCGAACACAATCCGTCGGCAAAAGTGGTTTATTTATCTTCCGAAAAATTTACAAACGAGTTTATTAACTCGATCCGGGATAATAAAGCAGTTGATTTCAGAGATAAATATCGAAATGTGGATGTGCTTTTAATAGACGATATTCAATTTATAGCCGGAAAAGAACAAACACAGGAAGAATTTTTCCATACATTCAACACCCTTCATGAAGAAAGCAAGCAAATCATCATTTCAAGCGACAGGCCTCCAAAAGAGATACCGACTTTGGAGGACAGGCTGAGATCACGGTTTGAATGGGGATTGATTACAGATATCACCCCGCCTGATTTGGAGACCAGAATCGCCATCTTACGGAAAAAGGCAAAAGCGGACGGCCTGGACATCCCGAATGAAGCCATGCTGTACATAGCGAATCAGATCGATACGAATATCAGGGAGCTCGAAGGGGCACTGATCCGGGTTGTCGCCTATTCATCGCTGATCAATAAGGATATTAACGCTGATCTGGCAGCCGAAGCATTAAAAGATATCATTCCCAGTTCCAAGCCGAAGGCCATTACCGTTTTGGATATTCAAAAAACAGTCGGTGCAGAATTTAATGTCAGGCTGGAGGACTTCAAAGCAAAAAAAAGAACGAAATCAATCGCTTTTCCGAGGCAGATTGCCATGTTCCTTTCCAGGGAACTGACAGATCTCTCCCTGCCAAAAATCGGGGAAGAATTTGGAGGGCGGGACCATACAACAGTCATTCACGCCTATGAAAAAATATCAAAAATGATGGAATCCGATACAGAATTCCAAAACATCGTGAACGGCATCCGCGATTCATTAAAAAATCCGTGATGGGGACGGTGTGTATAAGTGTGTCTCTTTGCTTCACATGTTGCCCACATGTGAATAACCCGAAATTTTGACTCATTCACATACTTATCAACATATCCACAGCCCCTACTACTATTACTACGATTTTTTTTAAAAAAGATAAATAAATTAAGGCTGAAATGAGGGAAGGAATCATGCAATTTACCATTCAGCGAAATCGGCTGACCAATAGTGTTCAACATGTCATGAGGGCTGTTTCTTCAAGAACGACAATACCCATTTTGACTGGAATAAAAATTGTTGCCGACAATAACGGAATCACATTTACAGGAAGTGACTCCGATATATCAATCGAATCGTTCATACCTGTTGAAGAAGACGGCGATCAACTAATCGAAATGAAACAAACGGGAAGCATCGTCCTTAATGCAAGATTTTTCGGGGATATTGTGAGGAAACTCCCAATGGATACAGTGGAAATAGTTGCGGAGGATTCCCAGCATATACTGATTAAATCAGGAAAAGCGGAATTCAATTTGAACGGGTTCGACCCTTCGGAATATCCGCTTCTTCCTCAAATATCGGAAGAGGATGTATTTTCCATGCCTGGTGACCTTTTGAAAACGATGATCAGGCAGACCGTTTTTGCGGTGTCCACCTCAGAAATACGCCCCATCTTGACAGGTGTCAACTGGCAAATAGAAAATGGGAATCTCACTTGCGTAGCAACGGACAGTCATAGGCTTTCAAGAAAGTCTTCGCCAATAGATGTTCCTGGGGATGTCAGCTATCAAACGGTCATTCCGGGAAAAAGCCTTATAGAGCTAAGTAAAATATTGGATGACAGCGACCGTCCCGTGAATATTGTTATTACTGAAAACCAAATACTTTTTAAAACGAAGAACATCCATTTCTTCACAAGGAGGCTGGAAGGAAATTACCCTGATACTTCCCGCCTGATTCCGACCGATTACAAAACGAATATCACCCTTGATGGAAAATTGTTCAACGATGCGATTGACCGTGCCTCTTTGTTAGCAAGGGAAGAAAGAAACAATGTTGTTAAACTCACTTCCCAAGGGAGAAATGTTTTGGAGATTTCATCCAACACCCCTGAAATCGGCCACGTTTCAGAGGAGATTCCAATTGAATCCCTTGAAGGCGAAGAACTGATGATTTCGTTCAGTGCAAAATACATGATGGAAGCCCTAAGGGCGGTGGATGGAACAGAGATTACGATCAGTTTTACAGGTGCGATGAGGCCGTTTATCATCCGTTCGGAAGAAGATCCGTCAGTACTGCAGCTGATTCTGCCTGTAAGAACTGCCTGAAAAAACCTGCCGCTTTCGGCAGGTTTTTTCCTATTGTGAATCCTTCTAAACTTTGTCATACAGGCAAATCTTTAGTAAAATAAAGATAGCAGATTACTTTATATGAAAAGAGTGAGAACGTGGAAACGAAAATCAAAATTGAAACGGATACCATTACGTTGGGACAGTTTCTGAAGCTTGCTGATCTGATTCAATCCGGAGGGATGGCCAAGTGGTTTTTAAGCGAGCATACAGTCCTCGTGAATGGAGAGCAGGAGCAGAGAAGAGGAAGGAAGCTTGCAGAGGGCGATCTGCTTGAAATCACAGGAGTTGGAAGTTTCCTTGTTGTCCGCTAGAGGTTGTTGACCCGATGTATATTGTAGAACTGGAACTGGAAAATTACCGGAATTATGAACACCTCTCACTGTCTTTTGAAAATAAAGTAAATGTCTTTGTCGGAGAAAATGCCCAGGGCAAAACAAATGTCATGGAAGCGATCTACGTGCTGGGAATGGCGAAATCCCACAGAACGTCCAATGATAAAGAATTGATACGCTGGGATGAGGATTATGCTAAAATAGATGGTAGGGTCCAAAAGACAAACGGATCTGTCCCTTTGCAGTTAATTATTTCCAAAAAAGGGAAAAAGGCAAAATTTAATCATATAGAACAGCGAAAATTAAGCCATTATGTTGGAAATATGAATGTCGTCATGTTTGCGCCTGAAGATCTCCGTCTTGTCAAAGGGAGTCCCCAAACAAGGCGTCGTTTTATTGATATGGAGATCGGCCAGGTATCTCCGGTTTATCTCTATGATATCGGACAGTTTCAAAAAATCCTGCAGCAGCGGAATCATTATTTGAAACAGCTGCAGACAAAACGGCAGACAGACCGGACGTTTTTGGATATTTTGGATGAGCAATTTATCAGTGCAGCCATCAAAATCATTCAAAAAAGATTTGAATTCATCCATCTGCTGCAAGGATGGGCCAAACCAATTCATGCTGGCATTTCCCGAAGTCTGGAAACGCTGGGCATTCAATATAAACCCTCTCTGGACGTATCAGAAACTTTCGATTCGTCCAAAATGATTACCGTATTTGAAGAAAAACTTTCGTCAATCAGGGAAAGGGAAATTGAACGGGGAATCAGCCTTATCGGCCCTCATCGGGACGACGTGAATTTTTTTGTGAACGGGCGCGATGTTCACACATTTGGTTCACAGGGCCAACAGCGGACAACCGCCCTTTCCGTGAAGCTGGCCGAAATAGAATTGATTCATTCGGAAATTGGAGAATATCCGATTCTTCTATTGGATGATGTACTTTCAGAACTGGACGACTACCGCCAATCACATTTGCTTAACACGATCCAGGGGAAAGTCCAGACGTTTGTCACAACAACGACGACAAGCGGAATTGACCATCAGACAATCAAAGAAGCGGACAGTTTTTTTGTGCAAAACGGAACTATTACAAAAATGCAGTGAGGTGAACACCAGTGTATGTCCATGTGGGAGATGATGTGATGATTCGCTCCAGTGAAATCATTGCTATTTTAGATAAGCAGACGATCCTGGATTCTGAAGGAATGCAGGAGATGCTCCAAAGAAGAAAGTCCGAATCGGTGAATATTTCAAACGGCATCTTTAAATCTCTAGTCATTACTCCCACCCGTATGTATCTCTCACCCATTGCGATTGCCACTTTAAAGAAAAAAGCGCTGAACGGCGTACCGATAAACGGTTAAGGTTCATGATGAAATAGATGGAAAGTGCAGGTGAATCCTCAATGTCAATGGAACATAGAGCATTGCAGGAACAAACGTATGATGAACATCAAATCCAGGTGCTGGAAGGACTCGAAGCAGTCCGCAAGCGTCCTGGAATGTATATCGGCTCCACGAGTGCCAAAGGGCTTCACCATCTCGTGTGGGAAATTGTCGATAACAGTATCGATGAAGCCATGGCGGGCTATTGTGATGAAATAGTGCTTACCATCGAAGCTGATAACAGTATCACAGTCGAGGACAATGGACGCGGAATCCCTGTCGGCATCCAGGAAAAAATGGGCCGCCCCGCTGTGGAAGTCATCCTGACGGTACTTCATGCGGGCGGTAAGTTTGGCGGCGGCGGTTATAAAGTATCCGGCGGCCTACATGGTGTTGGTGCCTCCGTCGTTAACGCGCTGTCCAGCGAACTGGAAGTATATGTCCATTTGAATGGAAAAATCCATTACCAAAAATATGAACGCGGGGTCCCTCTTTTTGATTTGAAAGTCATCGGGGACACTGATCGAACAGGAACAACGATTCATTTCAAGCCTGATCCTGAAATATTTACGGAAACAGTGGTATATGATTTTGAAGTTCTTTCTTCCCGTACCCGGGAGCTGGCTTTTTTAAACAAAGGGCTGAAATTGGTCATTGAAGATAAGCGCGGGGAAGAGCCGGTCAGGAAGGAGTACCATTACGAAGGCGGACTCATTTCTTATGTTGAACATTTGAACAGGTCCAAAGAAGTGCTTCATGAAGAGCCCATCTACATTGAGGGAGAGCGTGAAGACATATCGATTGAAATCGCGATGCAATATAACGATGGATATGCGAGCAATATTTACTCTTTTGCGAACAATATCCATACGTATGAGGGCGGAACGCATGAATCCGGGTTTAAGGCTGCGTTGACAAGAGTCATCAACGACTATGCGCGTAAAAATCAAATTTTTAAAGAAAATGACAGCAATCTCTCCGGGGAAGATGTCCGGGAAGGATTGACAGCCATCATTTCCATCAAACATCCGGACCCCCAGTTTGAAGGACAGACGAAAACGAAACTCGGGAACTCTGAAGCACGCACCATAACCGATGCGCTGTTCTCTGAACACTTTGAGAAATTTTTACTGGAAAACCCGTCTTTGGCCAGGAAAATTGTTGAAAAAGGCTCCATGGCGGCCAGAGCGCGCTTAGCGGCCAGGAAAGCGCGGGAATTGACGCGCCGTAAAAACGCCCTGGAAGTTTCCCATCTTCCCGGCAAATTGGCAGACTGTTCCTCTAGGGATGCATCGATCAGCGAATTATATATCGTTGAGGGGGATTCCGCCGGCGGTTCAGCCAAGCAGGGACGCGATCGGCATTTCCAAGCGATCTTGCCGTTGAAGGGTAAAATCATCAACGTTGAAAAGGCAAGGTTGGACCGGATTTTCTCCAATGCCGAGGTTCGGGCAATCATCACGGCACTTGGCACCGGGATCGGTGAAGAGTTTGACATCTCTAAAGCGAGATATCATAAAGTCATCATTATGACGGATGCAGACGTGGACGGCGCCCATATCCGGACTTTGCTGCTGACGCTGTTCTACCGCTACATGCGGCCGCTTGTTGAAGCGGGTTTTATCTACATTGCACAGCCGCCTCTGTTTAAAATCAGCCAAGGCAAAAAAGATATCTACACCTATTCCGAAGATGAATTGGAGGCCGCCCTGGCGGAACTGCCGAAACAGCCGGCACCGGGTGTGCAGCGTTATAAGGGCTTGGGAGAGATGAATCCGGAGCAGTTATGGGAAACAACAATGAATCCCGAATCAAGGACACTTTTACAAGTGGGCCTTGAGGACGCCATTGACGCGGATGAAACGTTTGACATGCTGATGGGTGAAAAAGTGGAGCCGCGGCGCCTGTTCATTGAAGAAAATGCCTTGAATGTCAAAAATCTGGATATATAACCGGTCGGTTGAAAGCAAGTGATGCAGAAATAAAATTTGCTGCTTCACTCGCTTTTTTTAAAGAAGGAAGGTTGTGAGTTTATGACAGATATGCCTGATAACGTTAAAGAAATAAATTTAAGCCAGGAGATGCGTTCGTCGTTCTTAGACTATGCGATGAGTGTTATTGTTTCTCGTGCCCTTCCCGATGTCCGGGACGGCCTGAAGCCGGTTCACCGCCGAATTATATATGCCATGAATGACCTTGGAATGACGAGTGACAAAGCGTATAAGAAATCGGCAAGGATTGTCGGTGAGGTAATCGGGAAGTATCATCCGCACGGAGACTCTCCTGTATATGAAACAATGGTGCGGATGGCCCAGGATTTCAGCTACCGGTATTTGCTTGTGGACGGTCACGGGAATTTCGGTTCGATTGACGGTGACTCGGCAGCCGCCATGCGGTATACGGAAGCGAGAATGTCAAAGATTTCAATGGAACTTGTTAGAGACTTGAATAAGGACACGATTGATTATAAACCCAATTACGATGGTTCGGAAAAAGAACCGATAGTTTTGCCTTCTCGTTTTCCGAATCTGCTTGTCAACGGTTCATCGGGAATCGCTGTCGGAATGGCAACAAACATTCCTCCCCATCAGCTTGGCGAAGTGATTGATGCCATCATTTCATTGAGCAAGGATCCTGATATTACCATCCAGGAATTGATGGAGCATGTTCAAGGGCCTGATTTTCCGACCGCCGGCTTGATTGTCGGCAGAAGCGGGATCAGACGGGCCTATGAAACCGGCCGCGGATCCATCATGATGCGTGGCAAAGCCGAAATTGAAACAAAAGCGAACGGCAGGGAGACAATCATTGTCAATGAGCTTCCTTACCAGGTCAATAAGGCAAGGCTCATCGAGCGGATCGCCGAGCTTGTCCGTGAGAAAAAAATCGACGGAATTACAGAACTTCGGGATGAGTCGGACCGTACCGGCATGCGGATTGTCATGGAAGTCCGAAGAGATGCAAATGCCAATGTCATTTTAAACAACCTGTATAAAATGACAGCCCTGCAAACAAGTTTCGGCATTAACATGCTTGCATTGGTAGATGGCCAGCCGAAGGTTTTAAATCTTAAACAATGCCTTTACTATTATTTGGAGCATCAAAAGGTCATTATCAGAAGGCGAACCGAATTTGAACTGCGCAGGGCGGAAGCGCGTGCCCATATTCTTGAAGGCCTCCGGATCGCTTTGGATCATATTGATGAGATCATCAGCCTGATCAGGGGATCAAAGACTACAGATATCGCGCGGGCGGGCTTGATGGAGCAATTCAGCCTGAGCGAAAAGCAGGCGCAAGCCATCCTTGATATGAGGCTCCAGCGCTTAACCGGACTGGAAAGAGAAAAGATAGAAGAAGAATATCAAAACCTTATGAAGCTAATTGCTGAACTAAAGGCGATTTTGGCTGACGAGGAAAAAATTCTTGAAATCATCAGGGAAGAGCTGCTTGAAATCAAAGAGCGCTTTGATGATGGCCGCCGAACTGAAATTGTCGCCGGCGGACTCGGCGAATTGGAAGACGAGGATCTCATTCCAAGAGAGAATATCGTTGTGACGCTCACCCATAATGGTTATATTAAACGGCTTCCGATTTCAACATATAGGAGCCAGCGGCGCGGCGGCCGCGGCGTGCAGGGAATGGGCACGAATGAAGATGATTTTGTCGAGCATCTGATCACAACATCGACCCACGATACGATTTTGTTTTTTACAAACAAAGGGAAGGTGTATCGGGCGAAAGGGTATGAAATTCCTGAATTCAGCAGAACAGCCAAAGGGCTGCCGATCATTAACCTGCTTGGCATCGAAAAAGGCGAATGGATCAACACGATCATCTGTGTCGAAGAGTTCCTTGAAGATTGGTATTTGTTCTTTGCAACAAAGCATGGCATTGTGAAGCGGACGCCTGTATCCGCCTTTGCCAATATTAGAACAAACGGGTTAATCGCCCTTAATCTTAGAGAGCATGACGAATTGATCTCTGTTAAATTGACGGACAACAGCAAAAATATCGTCATAGGAACAAAAGACGGCCTTCTTATCCGTTTCCACGAAACTGACGTGCGGTCAATGGGAAGAACGGCAACGGGCGTGCGGGGCATCAACTTGTCCAAAGATGATGAAGTCATTGGAATGGAGATTCTTGAAGAAGATCATGCTGTCCTCGTCGTAACTAAAAATGGTTACGGAAAGCGGACGCCTGCAGCGGATTACCGGATTCAATCGCGCGGCGGAAAAGGAATCATTACGTGCAATATTACGGAAAAGACCGGAACAGTCGTTGCCCTTGAAACGGTAAAAGGCGATGAGGACCTCATGCTTATCACAGCAGGCGGTGTCCTGATCAGAATGTCTGTTGAAGATATTTCGATACTTGGGAGAAATACTCAGGGGGTCATATTGATCAGGCTGGATGATGAGGAATCCGTCGCTACCGTGGCGAAAGTGGAAAAAACGGAAGGGCTCGAAGAAATTTCAACTACCCCAAGTGACGAAGAAATCACAGGCGAAGAGTTATATGAATCTTAAATTTGGAGCGTCGGGAGTACCGGCGCTTCTTATTTTTTGATTGAGAAAAAAAGTTTCAAAAAAGCATTGCCAGAGCAAGTAAAAGGTGATATATTATTAATCGCTGTCCAAACAGGGTGTAACCGAAAAAAGTTTTTCAAAAAAACAGTTGACACCTAAAAGATAGTTTGATATGATATAAAAGTCGCCCAAGAGAGCGACTGAAAGCAAAAGCAAGTTTGATCTTTGAAAACTGAACGAAACGAAACGTCAATAATTTTGATGTAACAATGGTTTTGAACCATT
>NZ_VEKZ01000021.1:0-54407 GCF_007681465.1 Siminovitchia fortis | reverse complement strand
GATAAGCAGGCACTCTCCGCCTTTCCTTATCCTTTATCTCGTCGGAGGCACTCCAGTCTGTACCTCGATAAACAGGCGCTTGCGCTTTTCTTATTCAAAAAATCATTACTGTAAAATGAAGGGATTGATCGTCATAAAAATCGAAGCCATACATATTCATGCTGTCCATTTACCTTTGTACAGCCCTTTTATTGTGAGCTATGGTATCTTTCACCATATGCCCACCATCATCGTCAAAATAGAAACGGATGAAGGCATTATAGGTTACGGGGAAGCTTTGCCGGACGAATACGTGACCGGCGAGTCTTTTGAAAGCACGTACTACCTTTTAAAACATACTCTCGCTCCGCTGCTGATCGGCAAAAACCCGATGGAATTTGAAAAGATACACGATCTGATGAATCGGACAATTTATGCAGTTCCTGCAGCAAAAGCAGCATTGGACATCGCCTGTTTTGATGCTGCCGGCAAAAAGCTCGAACAGCCTGTCTACCAGTTGATTGGCGGGCGTTATCACGAAAAATTTCCGATCACCCATGTTTTGAGCATCGCAGAGCCGCAGGAAATGGCTGAAGAAGCGGCAGCCATGATGAAACAGGGCTACAACTCTTTTAAAATGAAAGTCGGTACGGCAGTACAGAAAGATGTCGAGCGGATTCAAGCTGTCAGAGAAAAAGTCGGCAAGGACATTGCCATCCGTGTGGATGTCAATCAAGGCTGGAAAAACAGCGCCGCCTCCCTTGTCGCGATTCGTTCATTAAAAGACTTGAATATCGATTGGATAGAACAGCCTGTGGCAGCCGATGATATCGACGGCATGGTTGAAATCAAATCAAAAACCGATATTCCAGTCATGATTGATGAAGGTATGAAAGGGCCCCGTGAACTGCGGGAAATCATCCGGAAGCGGGCTGCGGACAAAGTCAATATCAAGTTGATGAAATGCGGAGGCATCCTTCCGGCAGCAAAGCTTGCATACCAAGCCGAAATGGCCGGCATTGAGTGCCAGGTCGGATCGATGGTGGAATCATCGATCGGGTCAGCCGCCGGTTTCCATGTCGCTTTTTCCAAGAAAAACATCACAAGTGTTGAACTGACCGGACCATTGAAGTTTTCTCGGGATATCGGAAACCTTAAATACGACGTACCTTTCATAAAGCTCAATGAAGAGCCGGGGCTCGGCGTGGAGGTCGACGAGGAAACTTTGAAGGAATTGACGCAGTTCAAGGACGTTGTCCGTTAAGGGGTTTGAAGGTATTTACGGCAAATAACATAAGCTCCAGGAAAGGAATTTTCCTTTTTCCCGGAGCTTTTTTCTCATTCCGTGGAGACAACTTCTGTTTGCTGAGCGGTCTCCTGCCTTGCTTCCATCCGTTTTACAATATAGATACTCGCTTCGTATAGTAATGCCATCGGGATCAGCACCATCAACTGGCTGATAAAATCAGGGGGTGTGATCAAAGCCGATACAACCGCTATGGCCAAATACGCCCATTTTCTCACTTTTTTCATCGTTTCCGAGGTCAACACCCCGATGGATGCCAAAAACATGGCGACAATCGGCAGTTCAAATAACAAGCCAAGCGGCACAGTCGTCATAATCAGGAAGTGTACGTATTCCTGTGCCGAAACGATGACATCAAAATTCATTGCACCAAAATTCATTAAGAAATGATAGCTTAAAGGATTGACAACAAAGTAGCCGAAAGCGACCCCCATAATGAATAACAGAAACATTGCGGGTGAATATAATCCAAGAAATCGAATCTCATTGGACTTCAAGCCCGGCTTAACAAACTGCCATATAAAATGGACGAGAAACGGCAGCGACAATCCAAGCGCAAGAGTCACACAAATAGAAGTGTAAAACTTGACGATTTGAAAAGGGCCGAAAACAACAAGCTCATTCCCTTTCGTCACATAAGGGAACCAATAGTTCATCGTTGTAAAGACAACAAGAAGAAATACAACAAACACAGCCAGACTTTTGATCAACTGCTTGCGAAGATCGGCTAAGTGCTCAACCAAAGCTTCCCCGTTCGTTTCTTCCTCTTGCTTTTCTTTCCGATAATAGGGACGATCCATATTGCGGTCTTCGGGCTTTTTGTCCAAGGGACTGAGAATTTTTCTATCCTGTTTCGTATCTTGTCCCATTCAGCGCACCTTCTAAATCAAATCTCTTTTTTATTCTCTTGCTTTGAGGTATCATCGTCGTCCATGATTTCCCGGGTCGATTTTTTAAACTCTGACAGCGTTTTCCCCATGGCTCCGCCAATCTCCGGAAGCTTTTTCGGCCCGAAAATAATCAAAACGATGACCAGAATAATAATTAGTCCTGGTACTCCAATCTGTGAAATGCCCATCTCTGAACGCCTCCTTTTGTATTAAACAAGACTTCCGCCTTTTTTGCTGTATTTTATGATGCCTTCCGCACATCTGTAAGCCAATGCGCCGACAGTGCCGGTAGGGTTATAACCACTGTTATGGGCGAAATTTCCGGCTCCGACTACGAATAGATTATCGGCATCCCAATGCTGCAAATAGTTGTTTACAACACTTGTGGCGGGATCCGCTCCCATTGTCGTGCCGCCCGTGTTATGGGTTGTCTGGTATGGGACGATATCATAATCTGTCAATACGTTTTCAGGGACAACCTCTTTTGCTCCCATATCTTTCATAATTTCAGCGGACCTTTCCGTCGCAAATTTGTGCAGGGCACGGTCCTGATCGGTAAAATTATAGGTCATCTGCAACAGCGGCAGGCCGTATGCATCTTTATATGTCGGATCAAGCGACAAATAATTTTCCTTAAATGGCAGCGATGCACCCTGGCCACCCACAAACAATGTCCGTGTGTAGTAGTGAATGGATGCCTTCTTGAACTCCTCGCCCCAGAGTGGAACATCCGGCGGGACCGGGTTGCTTGCAATCGGCCTGGATCCCGACTGTGTAATCCAGATTCCGGCGCCGTGGAGAAAATCTTCTTTGCTATGGTCAAAATTGTCGCCGTTGAAATCGTCCATATACATCCCAAGTGCTCCTGCTCCCATGAATGTATTCATTTGATCATCAAAAAAGCCTGTCGCTCCGGCGTTCATTTGATAGCAATAGTTTCTGCCAAGCGTTCCTCTTCCTGTGTCAGGGTCATACTGTTCGCCGATGTCGGATACCATCAGTAGTTTGGCATTGTTCAATACATAGCTTGTCAGCACTACTATATCTGCAGGCTGGATGTATTCCTGCCTTGTCGCTGTGTCGATATACCTGACACCTGTAACCTTGTCGCCTTTTTTCAAGATCTCAACGACATTGGCGTTTGTCCGGACTTCATAATTGCCGGTCTTTTCCGCTGCCGGAATCACTGTTATTTCCGGGGAAGACTTCGCCCCGTACTCACATCCGAATCTTTCGCAAAACCCGCAATATTGACAGGCGTAAATGGTCTGCCCGTCCGGATTTTCATATGTTTCGGACAAGTTTGCAGATGGCATCATATACGGATGATATCCCCTGTCCTTCGCCGCTTTCTCAAACTTTTGCAGTATAGGCGTCTTTTTCATCGGCGGCGTCGGATAATCATTGGACCTTTTTCCCCCAAGCGGATTGGTTTCACCGGAAATCCCCGCTGTCTTTTCAAATTTATCAAAGTAAGGCTCCATTTCATCGTATGTAATACCCCAATCCTGAAGCAAAAAGCCGTCAGGAATCTTATCTTTTCCATATTTCTTTTCCGTCATGCTTCTGATTTCAAAATCGTAAGGCAAAAATCTGAAAGTCCATCCGTTCCAGTGGGTTCCAGAGCCGCCAAGGCCTTCGCCCAATAAAAATGACCCCATCTGTCTCATGGGCAGTGCTTTTTCTTTGCGGGTATTTCTGAATGTGATCGTCTCTTTTGACAAATCCTGCATCAAATCATAACGGATGGCATACCGATACTCGTCGTGAATCCGCTGATAGTCCTGGGTCCCTCTTCTTTCCCCGCGTTCGAGGCCCACCACTTTCAATCCTTCCTTTGCACACTCGGCTGCTACGATGCCGCCTGTCCAGCCGACCCCAACGGTTACAACATCCACTTTATCCAAAGTTTTAGCCATGTCCTCAACTCCTTTAATGATCCATACTTGCCAGTGACTGGGGATTGATTTTTTGAAATTTGTCACTGTCCACGACGTTTATATATGCTGCCTGGTGACCCGGGAAGTTTTTCATCCTCCAGCCGTCCATATTGTTATTGCCGCCGTATATCGGGTCTGCGTAGGCTCCTTCCAGTGTTGCAGACCTGAGCAGCGTAAAAAAGAAGTCGGATGTGATTCCATCCATTTTCACTTTTCCTTTTTGGAAGTCCGTCAATATTTCATCCATCTGATCGGCTTCTAAATTGGCAAAACCTTTTTTAAAACGATTTTGCGCTTCTTTGTCCATCGTTTTGATTCCAAGCAGAAAAGCCTCCTGACGGTTCATCGGAGTTTGATAACCCTGGGTGATTTCCCCAATATCAAATGGTCCCTGCATATATTCCCTTGCATTCAAACCGTAGCTTCCGGCAAGCTGATTGTCGATAAAATACGGGACACCCAGTTCGATGGCACCGGGACCCAAATCATCCTTTGGAAAAATCCGTTCGGTTGCCTGTGATAACACTTCAAAGTCATTGTAATTTTTGAAAAACTGCAATCCTTTTGGGCTTGACCTGTCTTTGCCGGTTCCCTGATCCTTTCTCGCAGTATCGGGTTGTTTGTTCGCGTTATATCCGATCAATCCGCCGAGCACACCGCCTCCAATCAACGTTCCTGTCGCAATTCCGGAGGTTTTCAGGAAATCGCGGCGCGTCAAGCCCTTATCTTTTTCTGACATTTTAACTGCCTCCTTATTTTCCTATTTGATTACCAAACGGCAATGAAACAAAGGCGCAAGCGCCACGTCCTGTGGCGCCGGAGGCACTAGGACCTCCTGTCCGTCGGAGCCGGACGCAGCATTAAGTGACAAATAAGCTACTTACAACCTGAGCATTTTATAATTTCCTAAATAAAAAAACCGCCATAGGACTTATATTGCCCATGGCGGTTTTAATCATACTTTTTTTTACATTTTTTTCATTAAGCCCGCTCAGATTTTCCAATTTGAGACCGTTTCTAAAAAGTTTTGGCCGGCGAATCCCCGTACTTGATCCTCCGAGTAATATTTTAAAAGCTCATTGATCAGATTTTGGTATTTTGATGCATTTTCCAAACCGGCAATATGGCTATCGATTCCATCAAAATCAGAACCGAATCCAATATGGCGAACTCCGCCGAGCGAACAGAAATGATCAATATGTTTGATGAGATCCGGGATGGTCACTATTTCTTTTTCTGCTATGAATTCAGGAAAAAAAACAACATGGACCATGCCGTTTTTTTCAAAGAGGGCTTCAGCCTGCTTATCTGTCAAATTTCTTGGATGGCTGCATAGTGCCTTTGCATTGGAATGGCTCGCAATCGGATAATCCGCAAGGTCCATCACGTCCCAAAAGGACCTCTCACTTAAGTGGGAAACATCTGTAAGCATCTTGCGCTGATTATTAAAATGAACAACTTGCTTTCCAAAAATTGTAAGACCCGCTCCACGCGGCTCTTCCGCCCCATCCGCAGCCAGGTTGGCATAATTCCAGGTAAGACCTACAGAACGGACCCCCATACGATTTAGAAGACTGAGTTTCTGCAGGTCATTGCCAATGCAATCTACCCCTTCAAGTGTAAGCACAGCCCCTGTTTGGCCGGGTTTTAAATCCAGAATATCCTTCCAGCATTTGATCTGGATGATGTCGGGGTTATTTTCCAGGATTTCCGTATAGTAATAATTGATTTGCTCAAGGGCGTCCTGAAATTGCTCTGTTGTCTTAATTTCCGGTGGAATGAAAACAGCGAAGCACTGAACCTTCACATTTCCCTTTTTCAAACGTTCCTTATTTGCATCAAGTTCAGGTGAATCATTGAAACGAAGCTTACCCTTGCTTTCCCACAGCTTCCATAAAACATCACAATGAAGATCGATGATATTCACACACACCCCGCCAATTCCGGTTAGATTCTTTTTAACGCTTCTTCAATAGGAGTGTCGCCGGAGACAAGATCGAACGATTTATTATGAGTATGCTCTTCTTTTAAACATGCAACAACTGCCTTGGCCACATCTTCACGTGGAATGATGTCCCGTTCTGTTTTTTCACCAGCACTTACTTTCCCGGTCCCAGGCTCGTTTACTAGACCGCCGGGCCGCACAATCGTATAGGTCAAACCGCTTTGCAATAAGGCTTTGTCAGCGTAATGTTTGGCTGCGTAATAGTGTTTGATTTTTTCATTCCAGTTTTCACGGTTGTTCGCCTGGAAAGCACTGACCATAATAAAGCGGTTAACGTTTGCCAATTCGGCTGCTTCCACCGTTTTGACCGCTCCATCCAGGTCAATAAGTAGTGTTTTGTCTGCTCCGGTATGACCGCCTGAACCGGCTGTGAAAACGACGGCATCACAGCCCTTCATAGCCTCTGCCAATTCATCGACACTGCCTTCCAGGTCTGCCAATACCGCTTCCATCCCCTTCTCACTGAAGGCTTCGGCCTGTTCTTTGCTTCTAACCATTGCAATACCGGTATAATCGTCGCTGTCTTTCAATAGTTTCATAATATGACGGCCGATTTGTCCATTTGCACCCGCTACAAAAACTTTCACTTGAACACACCCCTTGTTATTTTTGACTTTGGCTGATCCCTATTTGCCCACATCATATCCCTGGTCTTCTACGGCTTCTTTCATTTTGCCGATATCCGTTTTGGAACGATCATAGGAAACTTTAACAGTTCCTTCATCCAGGTCTGCCTCGGCTTTTTCAACCCCTTTAATGGCTGTTAATGCTTTTTCAACTGATTGTTTGCAGTGTCCGCATGTCATTCCTTCTACTTTTAATACGGTTTCTTGCATGTTCAATCTCCTCCTGATTTTATAATTTTACTCTTTTTAAACGCAGTGAATTGGAAACAACTGAAACCGAACTGAAGGCCATCGCCGCTCCGGCAACCCATGGGGCCAGCAGTCCAGCTGCCGCGATTGGAATTCCGGCTGAGTTATAGGCAAGGGCCCAGAAAAAGTTTTGGTGAATATTTCTCATCACTGCATGGCTGAGGCGGAATGCTTTTGGTATGAGAAGCAAATCTCCTCCGAGAATTGTCAAATCAGCAGCTTCAATGGCAACATCTGTACCCGTTCCAATGGCGATCCCTACATCAGCGAGTGCAAGCGCCGGGGCATCGTTGATGCCATCCCCTACCATCGCCACTGTTTTCCCTTGATCTTTCAGCTCTTTTACCTTTTCCGCTTTTTGTTCCGGCAAAACTTGCGCATAAACACGATCAATACCGACCTGGCCCGCAATCGCCTTCGCAGTTCTTTCATTATCTCCTGTCAGCATGAGGACTTCAATGCCCTCTTCCTTCAAACGGCTGATGGCCTCTTTTGCATGTTCTTTCACAGTGTCCGCAACTGCCACTATGCCTGATAATTTTCCATCCACAGCAATAAACATGACTGTTTTCCCCTGGCTCTCCAATTCTTCAGCCTTTTTCACTTTTTCCTGATATAAAACAAGATTGTCGCTCATCAGCTTTCTCGTTCCGACCAAAATTTGGCGGCCATCTATCGCAGCCCTGATTCCGTGTCCTGCGATTGCCTGAAATTCCGTTACCTGTTTCATTTCAACGCCTTGCTCTTTTCCATACCTTACAATGGCGTCCGCCAATGGGTGTTCGGAGGCATTTTCGGCAGAAACGAGATAAGCAAGAACAGCCTCATCATTACAATCAATATCTGTTACCGAAGGTTTTCCCACCGTAATTGTGCCAGTCTTATCCAAAATGACCGCATTCACTTTATGCGCCATTTCCAAATGCTCGCCGCCTTTGAACAGGATGCCTGTTTCCGCCCCCTTGCCGGAGCCTACCATGATCGATGTCGGGGTAGCCAGTCCAAGAGCACACGGACATGCGATGACAAGAACAGTGATCGATGATTCAAGCGCTTTGGCAGCATTTCCGGGTTCCACAATCATAAACCAGGCCAAAAAGGTTAAAACGGCTATACCTACTACGATCGGTACAAATACCCCGGATATTTTGTCTGCAATCCGCTGGATAGGAGCTTTGCTTCCCTGAGCCGCTTCAACGATTTTAATAATCCCGGCAAGGGCCGTATCCTTCCCGACTTTCGTTGCTTTTATCCGGATCATGCCTTGCTTATTGATTGTCGCTCCAATAACCTCTTCACCCGGCCTTTTTTCTACCGGGATTGATTCGCCTGTGATCATCGATTCGTCGATAGCCGCTTCACCAAAGATCAATTCTCCGTCTACAGGTATTTTTTCACCCGGCCGGACAACGATAATATCTCCTGCTTTTACATCCTCCACAGGTATTTGCTCTTCTTCTTCCCCTCTCAGCACGCTCGCATTTTTTGCCTGCAGGCTTAATAAGTGGGAGAGAGCTTCAGTTGTTCTTCCTTTCGCCCGCGTTTCAAAAAGCTTGCCAAGCAGAATCAGTGTAATCAGCACTGCACTTGTTTCAAAGTAAAGATGCGGCTCATATCCCGGATGAAGCCAAGCGCGGATCCCTTCCAGTACACTGTAAAAGAAAGCCGCGGATGTACCAAGCGCCACTAGGACATCCATATTGGCACTCTTATTTTTTAATGATTTATAGGCACCTCTGTAAAATTGTCCCCCGATATAAAATTGGACCGGCGCCGCCAAGATGAACTGAAGCCAGGGGTTCATTAAGACAGCCGGAACCGGAAGGGCCAAATTGCCAGGCAAATGTCCCAGCATCGTATAAAGCAAAGGCAAGGAAAATAGGGCGGAAAGAATGAATTTCTTTTTTTGTTTCTCGTATTCCTTCGATTTGGCCTCTGTTTTTTCTGCCTGAGTCGTCTTCACTTTGGCATCGTATCCGAGTTTTTGGATTTTTTCAATGATATCCGAAGCAGTTGCTATACCTTGCTCAAATGCTACGGATGCGGTCTCGGCAGCAAGATTGACTGTTGCCGATTGGACTCCGTCCATTTTATTCAGTACTTTTTCAATTCTTGCTGAACAGGCTGAGCAGGTCATTCCATATATATCTAAATCAAGCTGTTCTGCTTTTACCCCATATCCAAGGTCTTCTATTTTTTTCGCAACGTCCTGAGCAGAAACTTGCTCATCTGTAATCGTCACAGATGCCTGTTCCAAAGCAAGATTGACATTCGCTTCAACTCCCGGCATTCTGTTCAATACCTTTTCGATCCGGTTCGAACAGGCTGCACATGTCATGCCTTCTATAGGTATGTCCAATGATTTGTTGGGCATATCGGATTCCTCCTTTCTTAATCATGTCTTGACCAGTTGATTGACAATCTTCATCATTTCTTCAATGGTATCATCGCCTTCTCCGATTTGATAGCATCTGCAACACAATGATGAGCATGCTTTTCAAGCTGCGTTAAACCCACCTGTTTCAAAGCCGAACTGATCTTTTATAAATAACATACCCCTAGATGGTATTTTAATCAAGTCTTTCGCATTGGAATTCTTTTATGCATTATATTTGTCCAAGCAATAGGCACTGCTTGTTCATACAATATTCCAGGAGAGATAAGGAGGTGTTTATTCATGAGTGGAATGAGAATGGGTTTCGCTTTGATTGTTGTCCTGTTTATCCTATTAATTATTGTCGGGACATCTTACGTTTATTAAGACGTTTTGGAAGCGCCGTCGGCGCTTCTTTCTAATGTATAGGAATCCTCATATCCTGTGAAAGTTAAGGATATACTATCAGTTATTATGATAATAAGGTGTGATCAAATGGAGCCATTTCCGGTCATACATACAAATTTCTGGGATTCAGTCATTGCGGTCCCGGCCGTATTGATTGCCACCCAGTTCATCAAGATCCTGCTTCCGATTCCGCGAGTTCTCATTCCGACTGTAGCCAATATTCTCGGATTGGCATTCGCTCTCTTTATCGCCCATCGATTTAATTTTTGGGGAGCCGTCTTTATGGGTTTTTTTTATGGAAACGCCGCTGTCGGCGTATATGCATCATTAAAAACTTCCTTGAAAACTTACCGGGACTCGGAAAATTAGAAAAGCGCAAGCGCCTTGCCCATCGACGTACAGACTGGAGTGCCTCCGACGAGATAAAGGAAACACGGCGAGGAACGAGCCGATGTTGACTTATCGTAGGAGGAGGTGCGAAGTCTGCTAGTCGATAGGCGCTGGAGCTAGACAACAAATGGCTTTGTTCAAAGTTTTAAAGCTGAAAAATCTTATACGCTTACTCTGTAAAAAAATAGGCCGGGTGCATGAGAATTTCGTGCACCCGGCCTCTATTATGAATGGAAGCCGATCAATTTGGCTTCTTTTCCGGCCCCAGGCATTTCATCAGCCGGGAATACAATGATAGAGTCAATATACTCCCATTTAATCAATAGATGTGTAGGGCAGGTCTCCTTAAATTGTTCAGATGCCGGAACATCACTCCCGTCATCTTCTTTTACTTTTGTCCTTTCAAAACACGGGTTTTCAACCCAAATCCCCATTGATTCTGTAAAAATCAATTTTGCTATACACCATTTGTCCGGGTGATAAATGCCTGTAACAGGCCCTGAAAGGGATTCCGGTAAGTTCTTGAACTTGATTTGAATCTTTTGGTTTACATAACTGTCCAAAAACACGATCTCAGCCCCCTCTGCTACATTCTACTGTAATACTTCCTCTTTTTTCATTCTTTAAACTGAAGAAAGCACACCTGTAATGGTGTGCTTGGCGACTGCTGTCACTTCCCGAATTTTGTCATAAAAATTTCCTCTGGACATTTCTGCCGTCATAGCTAAAGATCATTGGGCGGTTTTCCACAACACTCTCCAGGTGGACGGATCTCCCCCAAAGCTGGTAAATGTACGGGAGCACCTTTTCCAAATACTTCAAATCCAGTTCGACGCCCTCATAAGAGTGCTTGATGTATAATTCCCCATTTTTCATGTAATCCCCATCATTTACGGTCAAATATGGGAAGCCGCCGTTGACTCTCATATTGACAAGCTGGTCCCTTACTTCTTTCCAGTTTTTATCGACAATTTTATAATCGCGGCCCTGTTTCTGAAACAAATACATGTCTTCCCTTGTAACAAGCTCTTTCGTAAGGTAATTCCGAAGGAAAGAGATGTCCGAATCAAGTTCCCTTACTTCAAACATTTTCTCTCTTCCCGAACCCGGTTCGACTCCCTGTTTTTTCAATTCCTCATCCGGATTGTCCCAGCGCTTTTCGATATCTTCGAAAATTTTCAACCCCAGGTAGTAAGGGTTAATGCTCGTTTTTGACGGCTGAATGACTCCCGCATTCAGTTTCGCAAATTCAATCGCCTCATCGCTGGATAAATCCATTTCTCTGATGATCCTTTGATGCCAATAGGAAGCCCAGCCCTCATTCATGATTTTCGTTTCGAGCTGCGGCCAGAAATAAAGCATTTCCTCCCGTACCATCGTCATAATGTCCCGCTGCCAATCGGATAGCTCCCTGCTGTATTGCTCGATAAAAAGCATAAGGTCTTTTTCCGGCTGCGGCGGAAACTTTTTCTTCCGCTTTTTCCTTTCTTTCTTAGGCTGCTTTTCATCCAAATCCCAGAGATCGTCAAATTCAGTTACCGGCTTCTCCTCTTCTTCCTCCCACTCTTCTTCATCCATTTTCCAATCAAGTGATGGACGAAGCAAAGATGGATCAATATGCTCTTCTATCGACAGGACGGCATCAAGGAACTCCTCGACTTCCCTCCTGCCGTGTTCAATTTCATATTGCCTGATTCTTTCCGCGGTAGCAGCCATGCTTTCGACCATATCCCGTTTCGTATTCCGGAACCGGACATTATTTTTGAAAAAATCGCAGTGGGCAAGGACATGGGCAACAATCAGCTTATTTTGAATAAGTGAATTCGAATCAAGCAGGAAAGCGTAGCAAGGATTCGAATTAATGACCAGTTCATAAATCTTGCTTAAGCCGAAATCATAATGGAGCTTCATTTTGAAAAATTGTTTTCCGAAGCTCCAGTGGGAAAAACGAGTCGGCATTCCGTAAGCTCCAAATGTATAGATGATATCTGCAGGGCAAATTTCATAACGCATTGGGTAAAAGTCAAGTCCAAATCCGCTGGCGATTTCTGTAATCTCACTTATGGCATTTTGCAACGCTTTCGTATCCGCACTCATTGGCAATTCCCCTCCCTTATCCACAATGTATGAATAAAAGAGGGCAATCATGAAGGAGCAAAAGCAATTCATCATATTTTTCCTTGAAGCACTTCCATATATACGTATCATGAATTGGCAGGCGGATGCGGCGGCAATGTCAACATTTACAGCCAAAACATCCATTTCGGCTGTCCATACTAAATACAACTCCTAAAAAAGGAGGGAGTTCATTTGCTGGATTATGACCGTGCCCTATATTATACCCATCGGTCCCAATGGGATAATTTAATCGTTTTGATGGTCAGGACGAAAGACGACATGCTCTCAAAAAGAATTGAACACTTTTTGCATGCGTATTATTTTTCCAGGGATTACTCACTGATTGAACGCCGGCTATTTTCCCTGCTCCGTTTTTTGGAGCATGCCGCAGCAGTTGTGGACAGCAAGGACATTTTTGAGGAATATCCGCTAATTCGAATGTGAACCCCGGCTGCCAATCTTTGGCAGCCGCTTTTTACATAAAACTTTAACAATCCTGTTACAAGCTCCCATATTTTTTACATTCATAAGGGATTAATACTATAATCAAGATAATTCTTATTAAAGGCAGAGGATGCAGATGGAATCAAAATCGGCGAAAAATCAGGAAAATATGCTTTTTTTTGCATGGGCCATCTCAGTTATTGCAACGCTTGGGAGTTTATATTTTTCCGAAATAAAGCAATTTGAGCCTTGTGAGCTTTGTTGGTACCAAAGGATTTTAATGTATCCTTTAACGATCCTCCTTGGGATTGCTTCGGTTAAAAAATATTACGGCATTTCATTGTATTCGGCTGTCTTTTCCGGAATTGGAATTTGCGTTTCCTTATACCATTATTTAATCCAGAAAGTTCCTTTTTTCACTTCAAGCGCTCCGGCATGCGGCCGTGTTCCATGCACCGGCCAATACATTAACTGGTTTGGCTTTATCACCATACCTTTTCTTGCCCTTATTGCTTTTATCATGATTTTCATTATTAGTTTGCTGTTGCTGAGAATGACCAAGGGAGTGGACCGTACATGAAGAAATTAATTATTTTTTTTGTTGTCATAATTGCTTTATTTGCCGCTATAGCAGGCCTGACCAAATGGCAGCAGGCGAAGAAATCGGAAGGAAATGTTTATAAGAAGGAGAGCCTTGATCCCTTAACTGTAGATTTGCTGGACGATCCTTTATATCAAAACATCATTTTGCCTGATGAATTAAAGAAAAAACTTAAAGACAAAGAAGACGTGACCGTTTACTTCTTCAGCCCCGAATGTCCGCATTGTATGAAAACAACACCGGAGCTGATTCCGGCTGCGGAAAAGACAGACGTAAACGTTTATCAATTCAATCTGCTGGAATTCAAAGATGGTTGGGACCAGTACAGGATCAAATACACCCCTACCCTGATGCACTTTAAAGATGGGAAAGAATATGCAAGGCTCGTTGGAGAACAATCACAGGACGAAATAGAAGCTTGGTTAAAAGAAAACGTTAAGTAGGACCGGCCCTTTTGCCGGTCCTTTTCATATTAGAAACTCATTGGCTGCGCTGGTAAACATGGATAACGCCAAATCAGAATTATGTAGAGAAGAAAACTGTCTGTATGTAAACGGAAAAGAGATATGGTATTTTTCCAATATCCATTTGTTTTTATAAAACAAATTTTCGTAATCCTTATTCTCACCGGGAAGGGACTTCAATTCCAGTAAAGAAATGAGCACCTGGAGTGCGGCAATGATACGGAACGCATCATCCGCAGTTTCAAGCCACTCCTCCTTTTCGTCAGGAGCTTTCAAAACCTCCCAGCGAATGAACTCCTTTATTTCCCCCGCTTCAAAATATAAAGGGAATACGGAATGATAAAGATGGTCAATCAAATCATTGATCATCTTTTTTTGTTCCAAGCTTGCCGCAAAAACCACTTTCATTGCCTGCCCCTGCCTTTAACTATAGTAATAGGTCTTTTAAGAATAACATACGTTTAATCTTTGTTTTTATGGGAATGGCAGGAAATAAAATGGAATTTTTATTCAAGTTCATAAAAGAGGCCATATGCCTCTTTTATGAAAAATTGAAATTGTCGGGATCTGGCCCGTACCTTTCATCCATATTTAATGCACTGATTTCATTCATGTCACTCATCGATAATTCAAAATCGAACAAGTCGGCATTTTCGCGGATTCTTTCTTCGTGTACAGATTTCGGAATAATGATATGGCCGTTTTGCAAGTGCCAGCGCAATATAATCTGAGCTGTGGTTTTTCCGTGCTTGTCGGCAAGATGCTTCAATGTCGGCTCTTCCAGAAGGCGGCCGCGCGCAATTGGTGACCACGCTTCAACGGCAATGTCATTCTGCTCGCAATACTCACGCAATGGCTCCTGCGTTAAGCGCGGATGCAGTTCCACCTGATTGACAACCGGCTTTTCATTGCTGCTGGCCGCCAGGTCTTCCAGGTGATGAATTTGAAAATTGCATACACCTATGGCCTTCACCACTTTTTCATCATAAAGCCTTTCAAGGGCGCGCCATGTTTCTTTGTATTTGTCTTTTACAGCCCAATGGATCAGATAAAGGTCGAGATACTCCATATCCAGCTTTTCCAAGCTCTGTTCGAATGCTTTCAGCGTCGAGTCGTACCCCTGATCGGTATTCCAAACTTTTGTAGTTATAAACAGTTCTTCCCTTGGGACTCCGGATTCCCTGACCGCTCTGCCGACAACATGTTCATTTTCATAAATACGGGCAGTATCAATAGACCTGTATCCGTGCTCAATGGCATATTTTATCGCAGCAGCCGCTTCTTCTTCCTCTTTCATCAGATAGACCCCAAGCCCTATGTACGGCATTTTCACTCCGTTATGCAGTGTTTTTACATCTTGCAAATTATTGATCATACACAGTCCCTCCTTGACTTTTCTTTTATTGTATCCGTTACCGGGCATGAAGACGAATAATTTGTTCACAATATTTATTCGACAGAAACTTTTAACTTTCATCAATATGAGCTAAAATAAAATCGTTTGGTATAATAACCATGGAAAAGGTGGGAATTTATTAATGGTCTTTAACAGGAAAAAAGACAAGTTTGCTACATTATTGGAGAAAATTGCGGCAAACTTGAAAGAGAGTGCGGATTATTTCGCCGACTATAAACTTGGGAACAAAGATGACACCAAAATTTTCGCCGAAAAAATGAAGGAATATGAGAATATCGGAGATTCACTTGTCCATGAAATGATAAAGGAATTGAACAACTCCTTTATTACTCCGATTGAACGTGAAGATCTTTGGGACCTTTCCATGATCATGGATGATGTACTTGACGGCATGGAACATACAGCCGGTCTGTTTGAAATGTATAATATTGTCAAAGCCGATGAATATGTTGTCAAATTTGTAGAAACCATCCGAAAATGTGCAATTGAAATTGAAATTTCCATCGGTTTGTTATTCAGTAAAAAACTTCCGGAAGTCCGGCCTCACGCCATCAAAATAAAAGAATACGAATCAGTATGCGATGATGTATTACGCGAATCCATGAAACATCTATTTGCAACTGAAAAAGATCCTATCCAGCTGATCAAATATAAAGAAGTGTACGAGCATATGGAACAAATCGCGGACGACTGCCAAGGCGTCGCCAATACACTCGAAAGCATTATAATGAAAAACGCTTAAGGGAGTCTTTATTTATGGATTCATTATTACTGATCACCATACTGATCGTTATTCTTGCTCTTGCTTTTGACTTTATCAATGGTTTTCATGATACAGCCAATGCGATTGCCACAGCCGTTTCGACTAAAGCACTAAGGCCGCGTGTCGCCATTGTTCTTGCGGCTTCAATGAATTTTCTCGGAGCCATGACATTTACAGGCGTTGCACAGACCATCACAAAGGATATAGTGAACCCTTTCAATTTGCAAAATGGTTCAATCGTGATCATGGCAGCCCTGATTTCGGCCATAGCCTGGAACTTGATCACCTGGTATTTTGGCATTCCAAGCAGTTCTTCGCATGCGCTGATCGGATCGATTGCGGGCGCGGCGATTGCATCTGCAGGAATGGCATCGATTAACTTTAAAGGTTTTATCAAAATTATTGAAGCGCTGATTTTTTCGCCTATTATTGCTTTTGTAGTAGGCTTTATCATTTATTCCATTTTCAAGGTCAGCTTCAAGAATTTTAATTTGGCGAAAACGAATAAACGTTTCCGTTACTTCCAAATATTCACTGCGTCCCTGCAGGCATATACCCATGGAATGAATGATGCCCAGAAAGCGATGGGGATTATCACAATGGCCCTTATTGCCAACAACCTGCATGCAACGACCGACATTCCGCATTGGGTACAGCTCTCCTGTGCGACAGCAATGGGTCTGGGTACCTCAGTCGGCGGATGGAAGATCATCAAAACTGTTGGCGGTAAAATCATGAAGATCCGCCCTGTAAATGGAGTGGCTGCCGATCTAAGTTCCGCTCTGATCATTTTTGGGGCAACATACATTCATTTGCCCGTAAGCACCACGCATGTCATTTCATCCTCCATCCTTGGCGTCGGTACGTCTCACCGGGTAAAAGGCGTTAAATGGGATACAGCCAAGACGATGGTCATCACGTGGTTTATTACGCTGCCGATTACTATTTTGCTGTCTGCACTAATTTATTACCTTTTAAATATTTTTGTATAAATGCCGGGCAATCCTGTTTCCAGGATTGCCCTTTGACAGTTAAACTTTAACCGGAGGTTCCTTCATGTTCAAATTAACAGAAAACAAAACAGACGTTAAAACAGAAATTCTGGCAGGTGTCACAACTTTTTTGACAATGGTTTATGTTGTGGTTGTCAATCCGATTATTTTAAAGGATGCGGGTGTTCCCTTTGAACAGGTTTTTACAGCTACCATCATTGCCACTGTTGTCGGAACATTGTGGATGGCGCTTGCCGCCAATTATCCGATTGCCATTGGGCCGGGGATGGGATTGAATGCGTATTTCGCCTATTCTGTTGTCGGAGCGCATAATATATCCTATACAACTGCGTTTGCAGCAGTTTTTGTTGCCGGTGTGATTTTTATCATTTTATCCCTGACCCCTTTTCGCAAAATATTGATTGAGGCGATACCGGCCAATTTGAAACACGGAATTACAGCAGGTATCGGGTTGTTTATCGCATTTATCGGAATGAGACTGACCGGAATCATTGTCGCCCATCCTTCGAACCTTGTAGCGTTGGGCGACCTTCACTCCCCAGGCGTCTTACTGGCCCTGCTCGGGCTTGCGGTTACACTTGTTTTGATGGCGCTTAATGTCCATGGAGCATTATTTATCGGTATGATCATCACGGCGGTTGTTGCTTATTTCACTGGCCAATTGTCATTTGACCAAGGATTTGTACAGATGCCGTCATTGCCGGAAGGTTTGCTTGTCACAAATCCGATTGCCGCAATAAGTGACGTTTTCCAACATTTTCTTTTTGCTGTCGTCTTTTCATTTCTGCTTGTCACCATTTTTGATACAACCGGAACGATGATCGGAGTTGCCCAGCAGGCGGGGTTGATGAAAGGCAGCTCATTCCCGCGTGCCCGACAGGCTCTCCTTGCAGATTCAGTGGCCACAACTGTTGGAGCCATGTTCGGGACAAGCCCGACAAGCGCTTATATCGAATCTTCATCAGGCGTAGCCGCAGGAGGCCGGACAGGTTTAACAACAGTGACCGTCGCTGTCCTGTTTATCGCCGCAGCTTTCTTCGGCCCGCTTGTCAGCGCGGTATCGGGGCTATCCGCCATTACAGCGCCTGCCCTCATCATTGTCGGAAGCCTGATGATGGGTGCTATCTCTGAGATCAATTGGAAGGAGATAGATGAGGGATTTCCTGCGTTTTTAATCATATTGAGCATGCCGCTGACATCCAGCATTGCAACAGGCATCGCCCTTGGATTCATCTCCTACCCGTTATTGAAAATCGTCAAAGGGAAATGGCGCAGCGTGCATCCTCTTCTGTATATATTTGCGGTATTGTTTTTCTATCAGCTGGCGTTTATACCACATTAGGGTTTTAGAAAAAGCGATTATCAAATTGATGATCGTTTTTCTAAGGGTTCTTCTATTTAAGGCGTTGGCTACGCGAGCCAATGACCGTGTTTCACTTTTTTACCCTTGTGCGGGCTTTGGCTGCGCGAGCCGATGACCGTGTTTCACCTTTTCACCCTTGTGCGGGCTTTGGCTGCGCGAGCCAGTGACCGTGTTTCACTTTTTCACCCTTGCGCGGGCTTTGGCCACTCGAGCCAATGACCATGTTTCACCTTTTCACCCTTGTGCGGTCATTGGCCGCTCGAGCCAATGACCGTGTTTCACCTTTTCACCCTTGCGCGGGCATCGGCCACGCGAGCCAATGACCGTGTTTCACCTTTTCACCCTTGTGCGGGCATTGGCGGCGCAAGCCAGTGACCGTGTTTCACCTTCTCACCCTTACGCGGGCATTGGCACCGGGAGCCAGCTGCAAAAACTGCATACAAAAAGCCTAATCTTCAGCGATTAGACTTTTCACCGGACCTTTCATTAAAAATTGACTGTCTTCTCGATCGCTTTTGCAACACGGCCGACGGACGGCAAATAGTGCTGTTCCAATGAATAAAACGGAACCGGAACATCGAAGCCAGTGACCCTTTCAATCGGCGATTTTAAATAAAGAAAAGAGGTGTCATTGATTAATGCTATGATTTCCGTTCCCAACCCGCCCGTTGCATGGGCTTCATGAACAATAACTGCCCTTCCGGTTTTTTGCACCGACTCTGCAATCATGTCACGGTCAAGCGGGTACAGTGTCCGCAAATCCAGCACATCACAGTGAATCCCTTTTTCTTTCATTTTTTCTGAAGCCTGGACTGCTACCGGAACCATTGCTCCCCATGCAATCACGGTGACATCTTCTCCGGATCCCAGTTTTTTTGCCTTTCCGATTTCCACTGTATATTTTTCTGTGGGTACCTCTTCCCTGAAGGCCCGGTAGACCCTCATTGATTCAAGAAAAAGAACCGGATCGGGATCTTCTATGCTGGCAATGAGCAATCCTTTTGCATCATAAGGGTTGGCCGGACAGACTACCTTGATCCCCGGCATGTGGGTAAAAAATGCTTCGACACTGTCAGAATGGATTTCCGGAGCCCGGATGCCCGCTCCATATGGGGCCCGTATGACGAGGGGAACATGAAAATGGCCGTTCGTCCTCATCCTGAGTCTTGTGGCATGAGTCATGATCTGTTCAAATGCCGGGTAAATGAAGCCAAGAAATTGCATCTCTATCACCGGAAGCAGACCGTTGACTGCCATTCCGATGGCCGTTCCCGCAATTCCGGATTCGCTGATGGGGGTATCTATGACCCGGCGCTCCCCGAATTCTTCGATCAAACCGTCCGTTGCCCGGAAAACACCGCCGTTGACACCGATGTCTTCCCCCATCAAGACGATTTCTTCCCGTTCCTTCATCATTGTCCTTAAGCCGTCGGTCACCGCTTGAACCAATGTCAGTTTTTGAGTGGCAGGTGCTGAAATACTCATATTTACACACCTCGCAAATAATCGAAATATTGGTCTTTCTGGTCCTGGATCGTCCACGTTTTTTCTTCAAATACATGGTCGAACAAATCATTTGCATCGGCTTCCGGATAGGCCTCCATTGTCCTGACAGCCTCTTCAACCGTCTCAGCCGCCTCTTCCCAAGTCCATTCATTCCATTTCTCGTCCCAAATGCCTTCCATTTTCATGAACCTTTCCAGCCGTAAAATAGGATCTCCGGATTCACGTTTTTTCTCGCTCAATGACTGGTCACGATATTTTGTCGGGTCATCCGCTGTTGTATGGGCGCCATATCTCCATGTAACTGCTTCAATCAATGTCGGGCCTTCCCCTGCCCGAGCTCTTTCCAAAGCCTTCTTCGTCTCAAAATAGGCGGCGAACACGTCATTTCCGTCAATCCGGACGCCCGGTATGCCATAAGCAACAGCTTTTTGCGCAATTGTCCTGGAATTCATCTGCCGTTCAATCGGAACAGAAATAGCGTATTGATTGTTTTGGTTGAAAAAGATGACCGGGGCTTTGAAGATGCTTGCAAAATTCATCCCTTCATGGAAATCCCCTTCAGACGTAGAGCCGTCGCCAAAATAAACAATTGCCGCATGATCGGTACCTTTGTATTGTTCAGCCATAGCGGCTCCGGCAGCATGCGGCAGCTGGGTAGCTAAAGGCACAGCCGGCGGAAAGATTCTTTTTCCTTCAGGCGGAATGCAGCCTTCCGATCTCCCGTTCCAATAGAGCAGCACCGTATCCATCGGCATTCCAAATGTCATCGTGGCTGCGTGGTCCCTGTATGTCGGAAATATCCAGTCATCCTGCCTGAGCGCATACGCGCTGCCCACCTGGGCTGCTTCCTGCCCTTCAAACGGAGCATAGGTTCCTAGCCTTCCCTGACGCTGCATATTGATCGCTTTCCGGTCAAAAGTCCTCATCAGAACCATCTGCCGATAAAAGTGCTTTACAAGGTCCTCTGTCAACTGACTTTTCATTTCATTGTCCACCAGATTTCCATCTCCGTCTACATAAACGACCTTAGCAAATTGCTCCTCCATGCTGCCCCTCCTTTTGGTAGATGATCACACGGATATTAATGCCGATCTCCCATTTGGGCGGCTTGTTTCTTGTGAAAAACTTTCTCTTGGACTGATCCCCCTATAGTAACCGCTTACATTTAGCGAATGACATCGTGTGCCGGGTCGCTTTCCGGCCTGTACCTGGTCATTGCTGAGATTAGCCTGCTCATATATTTGAATTTGCCCGTAAAAATCCATAAGCGCCGTTTTGTAAAAAAAAGGAGTTCCGTTGATTCAAAACTCCCGTAAAACGCCTTCAATTTTATTTTTAAATCCGGCATATCCGGGGCAGTATAATCCTACCAATCACAAAGCCCCGCCGGCTTTCGGTACTATCAAAAATGATCCGATATAAACCGTATGAATCTTTACAAAAATCAGCTTGTCAAAAGTGCTTTATCGCTTGCAAACTGTTCACCGCGTATTCTCTGGAACTCGGCAAGCAGCTTCTCAATCGTCAATTCCTTCTTCTTATCTTCTTCCACCTCAAGGATGATTTGGCCTTTGTCCATCATGATCAGCCTGTTTCCAAGATCAAGCGCCTGCTGCATGTTGTGTGTAACCATCAGGGTTGTCAAATTATCTTTATCCACAAGCTCCTTGGTCAGGTTAGTGATCAATTCCGCTCTTGCCGGGTCAAGTGCGGCTGTATGCTCATCAAGAAGTAAAATGGAAGGCTGGGTGAAAGTCGCCATCAATAATGACAATGCCTGCCTTTCCCCTCCGGACAGCAGTCCAACCTTGGCGTTTAAGCGATTTTCCAAGTTCAAATGGAGAGTTTCCAAAGAGGTGCGGAAAAAGTCCTTTCTTTTCCTATCCACTCCTTTTTTCAAGGTGCGTTTTTTATTTCTGGAGTAAGCCATTGCCAAGTTTTCTTCAATTGTCATCGTAGGCGCGGTGCCTGCCATGGGATCCTGAAACACTCTGCCAATAAAATGAGAGCGTTTATACTCGGGGAGTTTAGTCACATTTTTAGAATCAATTTCTACTGTACCGACATCGGGGGTAAGAACACCTGATATCATATTCATCAAAGTGGATTTGCCAGCACCGTTACTTCCGATCACTGTGACGAAGTCGCCTTCTTTCAAAGAATAGCTTACTCGATCCAGGGCGATTTTTTCATCCGGTGTGCCTTCATTGAAGATTTTGCTAATCTGTTCGAGCTTCAGCAACGGTTTCTACCTCCTTGTTTTTGGCTGCTTCCAATGCCGCCATCCTGTCGGCATGCCACTTGACTTTTCTTCTGCTTTCTCTTCTCTTCTCAATGTATTGAGGCATGACAAGCGCAGCAATGACGATGACGGCCGTGATCAGTTTCATGTCGCCTGTATCAAGCAATTTAATTCTAAGTGCCAGGCCAAGGACAATCCGGTAAATGATTGCACCGGCTACAACAGCGAGTGTTGTCCTTACAATCGTCTTTGTACCGAAAATCGCTTCGCCGATAATGACGGATGCAAGGCCGATGATAATCATCCCGATCCCCATGCCGATATCAGAGAATTTCGCATATTGCGCAATCAACGCACCTGATAAAGCAACCATGGCATTGGAAATTCCAAGCCCTATTATGACCAAATTATCAGTATTCGCTGAAAAACTTCTAATCATCCGCTTATTATCCCCGGTTGCCCTGATGGCAAGACCCACTTCCGTTTGCAGGAACCAATCCGCTGCAAATTTGATGATCAGGGTCAAAATTGCCATAAGGATCAGCGTACCCCAAGTGGATGGAAGATGCTGAATGCCGATGGCCCCCAACATATTGTTCAACGCCGCGTCAATCCCGAGGTTCCCCCAGAATGCCTGGAACTTTGAAAATACGGTTTCTGAATTCAATAGCGGGATATTCGGCCTGCCGACGGAATTATCGGAAGTGAATCCCATAATCCGTAAATTGATGGAATAAAGGGCGATCATCATTAATATTCCGGATAAAAGGGGGTTGATCTTTCCTTTTGTATGCAATAATCCCGTAACACAACCGGCAAGGAATCCAACGACAAGTGCAACAGCCGTGGCTGCCGCCGGATGATATCCGAAAAATATCATCGTGGCAGCAACCGCAGCACCTGTTACAAAACTTCCATCAACGGTAAGATCCGGAAAATCCAGAACCCGGAATGAAAGGTACACCCCAAGGGCCATAATCGCATAGATGATTCCTTGCTCCACGGAGCCAAACAAAGCTGCAAACATCTAGAATCATCTCCTTATTTTTCAAGATCTTTAACGTCTTCTGCGTTCCAATCATCTTTAACTTTTAACTTAATAGCTTCAGCAGTATCCTTATTAATGACAAATTTCAGATTTTGAGGATATTGGACCGGCATATCTGCAGGTTCGCCTTCGCCATTTAAGATTTTAACCGCCATTTCACCAGCTTCATATCCAATATCATAATATTCAAAGCCGTATGCACCCAGACCGCCTCTTTCGACAGAGTCGAATTCACCGACCATCATTGGAAGATTATTGTCATTTGCAACAGCTACTACAGATTCAAGTGCAGAAACAACAGTGTTGTCCGTGATGGTGTACAAGGAATCCACTTTGCCGACCAGTGATTCAGCCGCTTGTTTCACATCAGCGGATGTTGCTACAGAAGCTTCTACGATTTCAAGGCCCAGTCCCTCGTCTTCAATCAGCTTTTTAATGGAGTCTACCTGTGCACGTGAATTTTGCTCACCGGAGTTGAATACCATGCCAACCTTTTTGGCATTAAGTTCTTCTTTCAAAAATTTTAATGTGTTTGGGATGGCATCCGGATGTGTATCAACTGTACCGGTAACATTTCCGCCCGGTTTTTCATTTGATTCTACCAATTCTGCTCCCTCGGCATCGGTAACGGAGGTGAACACAATCGGAATGTCGCTTGTGGCGCTGGCTGCCGCCTGTGCACTCGGCGTGGAGTTGGCAAAAATAAGATCCACTCCGCCGCTTACAAGGTTATTTGCAATAGTAGTGTTTTGGCTGTTGTCACCTTGCGCGATTTGCACATCATATTCAGCTTGGATGCCTGCTTCCTTCAGAGCCACTTTAAAACCTTCAAAAGCTGCGTTCAATGACGGGTGTTCAACAATTTGGGTAACCCCGATTTTATAGGTCTTGGCTTCTTCCTGCTGGGCCGGCTCATCCGGCTTCTCCTCTTTTTCCGGTGCCCCGGTATTGCTTCCGCAGGCAGCAAGCATCAATACAGCTCCGCCGAATAAAGCCATTGCACTTTTTTTCCACTTTCTTTTCATTTATTTTCCCCCTCTTTAGTTTTTTATCGCCTTATGGTAAAGGACAATAATTACCGTAATGGTACAATGGTTGGACTTGATAGTCAATAAGTTTCAAAGGTTGGCAGGCAGAGTTGCTCTATCAATCTCCTTTGAATAGAGGTTTCCTTTTTTCCAAAAAGGCCTGGACTCCTTCGCGGTGGTCGCCTGAAAGTCCCGCCAGGCTTTGCGCATGAGCCTCTTTCTCCAAGACCCCCTCAAGGGGCAAGTCCCATGACTTCATCAGGGCCTCTTTGATCAGGGCGATGGCTTTTGTTGGCATGGAAGCCAGTCTATCGGCAAAGGCGGATATCTCACTTTTCCAATTCTCTTCGGATATGACTTTTGTCGCAAGCCCAAGCCTTCCGGCTTCCTCAGCTCCCACCTTGTCTCCAAGAACCATGAGTTCAAGAGCTTTTGCATGGCCGACCATTCGCGGCAAATAATATGTATTGCCGGAGTCGGGCACAAGTCCTATATGGATGAACGCATTTAAAAAACTAGCTTTTTCAGATACAAGCCTGAAATCAGCTGCCAATGCCAAGCTGAATCCCGCCCCGGCAGCCGTACCGTTTACAGCGGCAATGACCGGCTTCCCAATCTCGGCCATTTTTTGGATAATCGGATTATACCTATTTCTCAATAAATCCCCGTAGTCCGTGGAATTGTCCACCTCAGACAAATCCTGGCCGGCGGAGAACGCCCTTCCCGCTCCCGTCAACACAATGGCCCTGATCGCTTTGTCATTCTCCGCCTCTTGAAGCGCTTTCAGCAATTCGGAATGCATGGCCTCATTAAAGGAATTCAGCTTCTCGGGACGGTTTAGCGTAATCCAGACAGTGGAACCTCTTACTTCATATAAAATGGTATCAAACATCATATCTCTCCTTTAACGCCCCTTGAAATCCGGCTTTCTTTTTTCAATAAATGCTTTCATGCCCTCTTTTTGGTCTTCCGAAGAGAATAGCAGATAAAAGTTCTTTCTTTCAAAGAACATTCCTTCCTGCAGCGGATAATCCACCGCTTTGTTGACAGCTTCCTTGATCAGGCGGACTGCAAGTGGGGGCTTTTCAGCCAGCTCCTTTGCATATCCGAGCGCTTCTTCTATCAGATCGTCTTTCGGATACAGCCGGTTGACGATCCCTAATTCATGGGCTTCTTCCGCTGGGTGCATGTCACCGCCCCAAATCCATTCAAGCGCTTTTGTCTTTCCGATCAGCTTGGTCAATCTTTGGGTTCCGCCGGCTCCGGGCATGACAGCAAGATTGATTTCCGGAAAAGCGAATTTGGCATCGTCTGCCGCAAACAGCAGGTCGCATACAAGTGCAAGCTCAAATCCTCCACCGAGACAAAATCCGTGTACTGCCCCGATGATCGGCTTTTTTACAAGGCTTAACCTGTCCCAGTCGGCAAACTGGTTCAACAGTTCCATGGAAACGGAATCATCCTCGGCCATTTCATCGATATCTGCGCCTGCCGCAAAAGCTCTCCCCTTTCCGGCAAGGAATATCACACGGATGTCATCATTGCGGTCATATTCTTCAAAAACTTCGAGAATTTCATTTACCATTGTCCGGTTTAATGCATTCAAAACATCCGGCCTGTTCAGCCAGACGACCCCGACCCGGCCGCATGTCTCCGTCTCAATAAACCGGTAATCACTCATTTACTTCCTCACCAAACATGAATGTGACAATATCGCCCGCAAATTTCATGACATCTTTGCCTGAAGCTTTCGACTCCTCCGTCTTTGAAGCTTCTTTGAAAGCCTCAAAGCTGTCATAATACATTTCGCACATCAAATAGTACGGGCTTTCCCCCATTGGAGACCCCGTGAATTTGGTGATTTCCACCTTTCGCAGCCCCGGGATTTTTTCAGTGATTGGAATATGTGTTTCAAAATAATATTGATCAAACTCCTCGGTATTTTCCGGTTTTTTGAATAACGCTATCATTTTAAACATTCATCATTTCCCCTTTCTGTATATATGTGGAATTTTTTTAAGAAAAGCGCAAGCGCCTTGCCCATCGACGTACAGACTGGAGTGCCTCCGACGAGATAAAGGAAACACGGCGAGGAACGAGCCGATGTTGACTTATCGTAGGAGGAGGTGCGAAGTCTGCTAGTCGATAGGCGCTGGAGCTAGACTACGCTTGCGAAGGCGTAGTTTGCCTTCATCAGCGATTGGCTTAATCCTTGCGCTGATGGCGCCTGAAGCTGAACATTACGTTAATCTTGTTGGAAGAGAAAATTCGGTAAAATTTTATGCTTTCTTAAGCTGGCTGCCCCGGAGAAAATTTATTTTGTTTTCTTCTTCGAAGGTTTGCCGTCCTCCCCCCAGGACATGATCTCCTTTTCATCCAGCATTTGCTGCTCATATTGGCGCCACTTCTTGCGCAGGTAGCCGTAACCTTTCGTCAAACGGTAATCTTTGTTATCCAGCCGGTTGACGATCTGACGTTCTTCGGGCTGCATCATGCGGATATCATCCCGCTTCACTACCCAAATATCAACAACCGGCTCCCTGCGCATGAAGTTTTCCTGTGCCATGACAAATGCCATTTCCTTATTTGGGGCCAGCAAACTGAATTGGTGCTGAAAATCTGCTTTGTGATTTCTCTTGCTGAATACTTCATATATTTGATAAAATCCATCTGTTTTTTCTTTGCCCATGCAGTCCTCCTCCCTCCTTTTCGCTGCTTTAGCCGAGTGCCCTTCTGACCCATTCATGCTCCTTGTAGGCTGTTCTTCTTAACTGGAGCCTGCTTCCGGATCTGGGTCCTTTATTGGAAATGATTTTTTTGAACTCGCTCCAATCGGGCTGCTTATAGATCCACTCCTGTTTGTCCTCGTCAAACCTCAGTGTTTCATCCGGGACTGTAAGGCCGAGTGAATGGACTCTCGGAATATATTTTGAGAGAAAATCCTGGCGAAGCTGCTCATTCGTTTTAGTTCTGATTTTATATTTGATGGTTATATCCTGCTTGGACGATCCGGTTGTTGCAGCTGAAGCGGGTCCGAAAAACATGAGCAGCGACGGCCACCACCTGTTGATCGCATCCTGTATCATTCTCCGTTGTTCCTGCGAGCCTTCCGCAAGAGCCAGAATGATCGATTCCCCATGCTGGGCGTGAAACACCTCTTCCGCGCAAATTCTTTGAAGGGCCCTCGCATAAGGGCCATAGGAGGCTCCGAGCATATTTGTCTGGGTGATGATAGCCGCTCCGTCAACGAGCCAGCCGATCAACCCGGCATCCGCCCATGTAGGGGCTTCCATATGAAAAACATTATGAAACTTCAAATCTCCCTTCAGAAGATCATTCATAATATCTTCCCTGCCTTTTCCAAGCGGGGCCAATAAATCTTCGGCTACACGCAAAAGAAGCTGGCCGTGTCCCATTTCATCCTGGACTTTCGCCATGATTCCGAGCTTTCTGCGAAGTGACGGCGCCTTCGGCACCCATTCCTTTTCCGGCAGAGCCCCCATGATCTCACTGACTCCATGCATTGAAATCAACTTGATCAAGGCCATCCGGTAATCATCCGGCATCCAGTCATTCGCCTCAATTTTTTCTCCGGCATTTATTCTCTCCATGAAACGGTCCAGCTTTTCTTCGTAAGAGAGCCCTGTTGCCACATCCATCAAACGCACTCCTTTCAAAAAGCAACGTTTTTTGTAGGCGCTTTCATACGGGTTTTTTATAATATAACGAAAAATCGCCTAAATGGGTAAATTCCGTTATATTTATCTAAAGAATACTTTTAATTTCATATGCTGTCAACTATAAAATCAGAAAATTATTCAAAAACAAATTGCAGGAGGTTCACTCTAGATTTGAGCTCTCCTCCTGCAATAATTTCCGAAAGATCATACCATCGACGTTTCAGTTTCCTTTTTAAAGAAACTTTTCATGGCATGATACACATCGGCCTTCTGCTTTAAAATATAATAGTGGAACTTTTCATCTTTGATATTTTTATAGGCTGACATCAAAGTGGAATTTCTTTGGTATTGATTGACCTCTCCGTAACCAAACATGTTCGATTTTTCCATTAGTTCGCCTACAAGTTTGATACACCTGGCGTTGTCTGAAGTGAGGTTATCCCCATCGGAAAAATGGAACGGATAAATATTGAAACGGGCGGGATCATATTTGTCTCCGATGATTTCAAGTGCTTTTCTATACACGGAAGAACAGATCGTGCCACCGCTCTCTCCTTTTGAGAAAAAGTCCTCTTCCGATACGACTTTCGCTTCCGTATGATGGGCAATGAATTCAATGACGACTTTTTCATATTTTGTCCGTAAAAACCGGGTCATCCAAAAGAAGAAACTGCGGGCCATATACTTCTCCCAGACGCCCATTGAACCGCTTGTGTCCATCATTGCGATGACGACAGCATTAGATTCGGGCTTTTGGACCTCATTCCATGTACGAAATTTCAAATCTTCCGGAAAAATGGGATAAAAATTAGGGTCACCGTTCATGGCATTCCGTTTAAATGCGCTCATCATCGTCCTTTTCTTGTCAATGTTGCCCATCAACCCTGTTTTTCGGACATCATTATATTCTATATGCGTTACCTGGTTGGCATCCTGCTCTTTTCTTTTCAGATTCGGCAGTTCCAGCTCTTTGAACAGCGCTTCTTCCAAATCCAGCATGGAAACTTCCGCTTCAAAAAAATCTTCGCCCGGCTGGTCGCCTGCGCCCTGCCCTTTGCCCGGACCCGGCTGCCGGGAACCGTCCCTGGCTACTACATCTCCAACTTGGCTGTCCCCTTCGCCTTGGCCGACATGTTTATTTTTATCATAATTATATCTGATTTTATATTCATCTAAAGATCTGATCGGAATTTTAACAACATCGCGGCCATCTGACATAATGATACTTTCTTCAGTGATCAAGTCCGGCAGGTTGTTTCGAATGGCCTCCTGTACCTTCTCCTGATGTCGTTGTTGATCGTCAAAACCTTTTCGATGGAGGGACCAATCTTCTTGAGAGACAGCAAACTGATGAGACTGTGAGTTTGACATATTTACGACGCCCCCCTTGCATTTTTTTAAAAATATGGTGAATGCACAGACGATGTACACTCACCATTTATTACTCTATCTTATGCAGAATGGCAGATTTATTTACAGAAGTTTGCGAGAATGGGACAATGGATTTAATAATAAAATAACCCCTTCCATTGTCGGGAACATGTGTTGTTCACTCCTTTGGAAGGGGCCGCACATTATCTGTTCAACAGGCTTCCGACATAGCGGAGCAATTCGTTCGCTGATGTCGAGTTATAACCGTGTTCATCAATCAAACGGGCTACAACTTCGTTTATCTTTTTCAATTGCTGCTCATCCGGCGTTTTTGCCGATGTCGTAATTTTGACAACATCCTTCAAGTCAGCAAACAGCTTCTTCTGGATGGCTTCCCGAAGGCGTGCATGGGATCTGTAGTCAAATCGCTTCCCTTTTCGTGCGAGAGCCGAGATGCGAATTAAAATTTCTTCCCGGAATGCTTTTTTGGCATTTTCGGAAATGCCGATCTGTTCCTCAATGGAGCGCATCAATTTTTCGTCCGGATTGATTTCTTCCCCTGTCAGAGGATCGCGAAGCTTCGATTTATTGCAGAATGCCTCTACGTTATCAAGGTAATTGTCCATCAACGTTTTTGCAGACTCTTCATATGAATAGACAAACGCCTTCTGAACTTCCTTTTTCGCCATTTCATCGTATTCTTTCCGGGCAACGGAAATGAAGTTCAAATATTTTTCACGCAGCTCCTGTGTAATGGACGGGTGCTGGTCAAGTCCTTCTTTTAAAGAACGCAGTACATCCAATGCATTGATGGACGGCACTTTTTTGCGGATGATCGTGGAGGAAATCCGGTTGATTACATACCTTGGATCTATGCCGCTCATACCTTCATCCTGATATTCCTTCTTCAGTTCATTCAGATCGGATGAATTGAATCCTTCCACATTTTCACCATCGTAAAGGCGCATTTTTTTCAAAAGGTCAATATCTCCGCGTTTCGGTTCTTTTAACCTTGTCAGTACAGTAAACATTGCAGCAACTTTCAATGTATGCGGTGCAATATGGACATCGGCCACATCACTGTCGCGAATCATCTTCTCATAAATTCGTTCTTCCTGGGAGACCTTCAAGTTATATGGAACAGGCATAACGATGATCCGGGAGTGAAGCGCTTCGTTCTTTTTATTGGAAATGAAGGACCTATACTCAGTTTCGTTCGTGTGCGCTACAATCAGTTCATCGGCGGAAATAAGAGCAAATCTGCCCGCTTTAAAATTTCCTTCCTGTGTCAATGAAAGCAAATGCCAGAGGAATTTTTCGTCGCACTTCAGCATCTCCTGAAATTCCATCAGACCGCGGTTGGCCTTGTTCAATTCACCGTCAAAACGGTATGCCCGGGGATCCGATTCCGATCCGTATTCTGCAATGGTTGAAAAATCAATACTTCCGGTCAAATCGGCTATGTCCTGGGATTTCGGATCGGACGGACTGAATGTTCCGATTCCCACCCGTTTATCTTCGGAAAGGAAAATCCGCTCCACCAGCACGTCTTCAATCCTGCCGCCGTATTCCTCTTCAAGCCTCATCGTATTTAACGGCGAGAGATTCCCTTCCACCTTTATCCCATATTCCCGGTAAAAGTCTTCCCGTAAATGCTGAGGTATTAAATGAAGGGGATCTTCGTGCATCGGGCAGCCTTTGATGGCATATACCGCTCCCCGGTCAGTTCTTGAATATGCTTCAAGTCCTCTTTTTAGCATCGTGACAAGTGTTGATTTCCCGCCGCTGACAGGACCCATCAGCAATAGGATTCTCTTTCTGACATCAAGGCGTTTTGCCGCCGGATGGAAATATTCTTCAACAAGCTTTTCCAGTGCTTCCTCCAACCCAAACATTTCATGACTGAAAAAGCGATATACTTTATGGCCGTTCTCTTCTTCAACACCCGCATCCCTGATCATATTGTATATACGGGAGTGTGCCGACTGTGCTACCCACGGCTTTTCTTTGACTAATTTCAAGTAATCGGCGAATGTTCCTTCCCACCTCAACTTCTCTTCTTGAGACCTGTATTGTTCAATCTTTTTTAGAATATCCATATGGACCTCCCTGTGTGCTTGATGAGGAATGTTTAATTAACCATATGCATCCGCCCGGCCGAACATGTCTCAATTAAGCCGGCATAGCTTTGTCCCAAAATTTTTTTCAAAGGATCGCCATATTTACAATACGGGTGTTCCATTCACATTATGCAGAAAATCGGATATAATAAGCTTCAGGGACAACTATGATGAAAAAGGAGGCTTACATAAGAATGAGATTAATCTTGGTATTAGGAGTGACTGTTGCATTCTTGTCAGCAATTTTCGCATCCGGCCGTGAAGATAAGCCAGGGGTATTCAAGAAATAACAATCCATTTTATGAACGAAAAAAGGACCGTCGGGTTTGATGTGACGGTCCTTTTCTATTGGGCGGGAATCGCCGCTTTAATGAACTAAAGGGGTCTGCCCCCCTCACTTCAACCCCGGGTAGCCCTGTTGACGCAGCGCCTCGTATACAAGGATAGCTGCTGTATTTGACAAATTCAGCGACCTTACATTTCCGGTCATCGGAATCCTCAGGCACCTGTCGATACGATCCTCCAGCAGTTCCTTCGGAAGCCCCGTCGTTTCTCTGCCGAATATGAAATAATAATCTTTTTCAGGATCATCATATGCGAATGATGTATGCGGTTTCTTGCCGTATTTTGTCAAAAAGAAATATTCGCCGCCCCGGCTTGCGGCAAAAAAAACATCCAAAGAATCATGATATTTAATGTTTACATACTTCCAATAATCAAGCCCTGCTCTTTTCAGCATTTTATCATCAGTGGAAAAACCGAGAGGCCGGATAAGGTGCAAAAATGTATCCGTAGCAGCGCAGGTCCTTGCAATATTCCCTGTGTTGGCAGGTATTTCAGGTTGATATAGTACTACATGTATGGCCAAAGTGTGTCACCTCATTCATCAAAATACCGTGATATTATAACACCTTGATGAATGAAAAGGAACCGATTATCCGTATCTATGAACTGCCGTCGATAATATGGAACATTTTATATTGTATATTTGGCGTGTAAGCCGAGGAGTCTTCGTAGGCCCAATACCTCATTCGGCTGTTATACGTATGCGCATTGACAAGCGGCATGCCGTAAGCATCTTTGCCGGTCACCACCGTATTATGGTCAAACCGCCCGTCACCCTGAAAATCATAGCAAATGACATCTCCCAATTGAAGTTCCTGCGGTTCCTGGACTTCTCTTGCACGGAGCCCGGCGGTTGAATTCTGCAGGTAGTTTTTCAATGCATGTGCAACTGCCCAGCTGAAACTCCAATTATTATTCCGGTACCACCAGCCTTTACTTCGATTAGGGTATCCCCTCATGGGAGCCCCTCCGGCATGAAGGCATTGGGACACATAATTCGTACAGTCCACGTCAAATTTCCGGTAAGCGGGATTGTATTCATCCCACCATCTTTCTGCATATTGAACAACTGCCATACGGTCATATGAATACCGCTCCATCCCCTGATCTCTATCTTCTTCGAATGTAAATTTTTCAGGTGTATTTAGCGTAAAATCAACCGGGACTTCCACATCTTCATACAATTCTTTTTTTCCGAAAGATGCCTTTCTCCTTTCCAGTTCTTCTTCCACATAGAAAAAATCGCCCTGCTTAATAAGATGTTTCAAATGTACATTATAATAAAGATGTTGAAGCCCATCTTTTGTTTCAGCCTTTGAAATTTTTCCGACTGCAAGAGTCTTGACGATATCCGCGTTCCTCTTGGACATTGTTTCTCTTTTCCGGATAACCTTTTCATCCTTTGCTTTTTTCTCCCCCACAAATTCACTTACTTTTCTTTCCAGCATCTTCTGAAGCCGCTCTCTCACTTCATCCCTCCTCGCCGATATATATGCATATGTATAAGCAAAAAGAAGAAGACGCCTAAACGCCTTCTTCTTTAACATATTTACGGTTCAAAATATCAAGTTTATTTGTCATCACGCTGTTTGGCTCGAGCGTTTCCGCCTTTTTCGCCGATATCTTCGTAGAAATCCCGGTCATGATTTTTGGAAGTGGCTTCGCCGCCTTTGCGCCCGATATCTTCGTAGAAATCCCGGTCATGGTTTTCGGCTGTAGCTTCGCCGCCCTTGCGGCCAATTTCTTCATAGAATTCCCGGTCATGGCTTTCTGCCGTTGCTTCGCCGCCTTTACGCCCGATTTCCTCGTAGAAATCTTTATCGTGGTTTTCGGCTGTGGCTTCGCCGCCCTTGCGTCCAATCTCTTCATAGAACTCTCTATCATGATTCCTTGAAGTAGCTTCGCCGCCTTTACGTCCCGCTTCTTCTACTGACATTTTGCGATCGTTGTCTTTTTTAGCCATTATGTGATTCCTCCTTCAAAGAATTTTTCCTCTTACAGTACTACTACGTTCCCGGTCAGCATGATTTAAAACATGTTTAGACAAAAAAAGCGGACAAACATGTTGTCCGCACAGATTTCCGGTTCACATTTCCAACCCGAAAAACTGAAGCCCTTTTTCTATTTCCTCAAGAACGACAGGATCCTCTTCCATCTCTTGAGCACGCATGAGCGCTTCCTTAGCCTGTTCGCCTCCGATTTTTCCAAGTGACCAGGCCGCTGTCCCCCTGATTTCAGGCCTTACATCTTCATTCAGCACTTTGATCAAATCGCTGACAGCGGATTGGTCCTTAAAGTGCCCCAGCGCTATAATCGCATTGCGCTGTATGGGCTTTTTGCCTCTCCATGAACCCGAGACTGCTCCATATTTTTCTTTGAATTCCCGGTTTGAAATGTCAAGCAAAGGCTGGAGCAAAGGTTTTGCAATGTCTGGATCGGGTTCCATGCCGGGATGGAGATGGAAGTCAACCCCTTTATTTTTGGGGCAGACGGCCTGGCATGTATCACATCCATATAGACGGTTACCGATTTTATCACGAAATTCATCCGGAAGGAGGCCTTTCGTCTGCGTAAGAAATGCTATGCAGCTTTGGGCATCGAGCTGTCCCGGCTGGACGAGCGCGCCGGTCGGACATGCATCAAGACATTTCGTGCATTCCCCGCATTGATCGTGCATCGGCTCATCCGGCGCAAAAGGAAGGTTCGTTATCATTTCTCCGAGATATACGTATGACCCGAATTCCGGGGTGATAATCGAGCAGTTCTTTCCGCTCCAGCCGATCCCTGCCCGTTCTGCCACAGCCCTGTCCACCAATTCACCGGTATCGACCATCAGCTTGAATCTTGCATCACAGACCTTGCTGTCAATGAATGCTGCCAGCTGTTCAAGCTTTTCGCGAACCAATACGTGGTAATCCACGCCCCATGATGCCTTGCAGAAAATCCCTCTTCTTGCACCAGGTTTGCCGCGTGGTGCATTATTCATTTTTGAAGGGTAGGCAAGGGCAATGGCGATTATGGACCGGGGTTCATCAAAAATGAGCTCCGGATGCGTCCGTTCTTCGATATTTTTGTGTTCAAAACCTGATTGATAGCCAAGCTCCTCCTGCCTGATCAGCAGGTTTTTCATTTCAATGAAAGGATCGGCACTAGTAAACCCGATTTTATCAATTCCGATTTCCCGGCTGTATGCAATAATCTCATCTTTCAATTTCCCGTAGTCCACAGTCCGCCCTCCTTTCCCTAAAAGTTAATATTTGAAAACCGTTTGGCTTAACTGTCATTACCGCAACTATATGATAAACTATTTACAACGGAAATTGGAGGTGAAAACGTTGGAAGTAAACATAGACCCGTCACTCTATGAAGTCATTCCGGACCTGAAAATCGGGGTCATCCATTATGACAATATTACAGTCGGAGACTCACCGCAAATGTTAAAAGGCAGGCTGCAGCTTTTTCAGGAAAATGCCTATTTTGAACTTGAGGATAAAAACGTCACCGATTATGAAGAAATCAAGGAATGGAGAGCCATTTTCAAAAAACTTGGCAAGGACCCGAACCGCTATCGGCATTCCGCGGAGGCCCTTTATAGAAGAGTGAAAAAACAGAACTATCTTCCGACATTGAACTCGGCCACGGACCTGAACAACTTTTTCTCACTTGAATATAAAATTCCTTTGGGCATTTATGACAAAGATCAAATAAGAGGCGATGTTGAACTTCGAAAAGGAAGAGCAGAAGAACAGTATGAGGGTCTGAACGGGAGGAAAAACAACGCAGAGAACTTGCTTGTCACGGCAGACGATGAAGGGCCGTTCGGCAGCCCATTTGTGGATTCATCCAGGACAGCCGTCACATCCAATACAACGAATGCCCTGCAGATCGTTTATCTTTCACCGAAGATCGCTTTACATAATGCCCGGGAACTGGTAGACTCACTCGCCTCCATGTTCACGCATATAAACGGCGGCGAAGCGCGAAATGATATCCTGGCGCATACAAACTAATAAAATGGAAACGCAGTGCTTCGTCCTTCATTGGAACGAAACACTGCGTTAGTAAAAGGTTATGTATGGAGCAGACTATCCAGCTGCTCAAGCATACATTTCGTTGCATGCAAATCATATTATACAAAAGGCGACACAATTCGGCAACAGTTGTCACAAATTGTTCATATTCCTCGGGTTTAAATCAGCATTTTATAGGGATTTTCCAGCAGCCCTTTCACGGTTGTAAGAAAATCACTTGCCGGAACTCCGTCAACTGCACGGTGATCGAAGGTCAGACTCAATGGAAGCAGTGACCGCCGTTTCAGCTCCTCACCTACAAATACAGGGGTATCTGTAATAAGGCCGACCCCGAGAATCCCCACTTCCGGCGGATTTAAAATGGGGGTGAAAAATTCGACCCCTGATGCCCCAAGACTCGTGATCGTAAACGTGGAACCCTTCATTTCGGAAGCATCAAGCGAGCCGTCTCTTGCCTTTTTGCTTAACATTTTAATTTTATTGGAAAGTTCCTCCATGGAATACCGTTCCGACTGGCGAATGACTGGCACCACCAATCCAATTTCCAATGCCACAGCTATGCCAAGATGAACCGAATCATAGCAATTGATTTGGTTGTCCACAAATGTTCCGTTCATATTTTTATGTTTCTGAAGCGCCAGTACAACAGCCCGTGCAATAAAGTCAGTCACGGTCAAATTGATGTTTTCCTGTCCGGCATTGATCTTTTTTCGTAATGAGAGCATTTCCGTTACATCTGCACGCATATGGATGGTCAGTTGGGCGCTTTGTTGAATGCTGGAAAACATTCTTTCAGCAATGACCTTCCTCATGCCGGTAATTTGTTTTACAGATACAGAATCAGTTTGTTGTTCTTCTGTCATTTGTTCATTTTTATCCTCTAGCCTGTTTTTAATCGCTTTTTCTATATCCTCTCTTGTCACTCTTCCCTGGGGACCCGTTCCTTTGACTGTGTTCACGTCGATTCCTTCCGCTTTTGCAAGCTTTCTGGCAGCCGGAGAAACCCTTACTTTTATTTGCATGTTAATTGGCGGGCGCCCGGCTTTTTCCACTGAGGCAGCCGTCTCCCTAGCGGCTGCAACAGGCTGTTTTTCACTTTCCGAAACTGAGCTGATATTTTCTCCCGGCTCACCGATATATCCGATTGCTTTCCCGACCGCAACCGTTTCATCTTCCTCTGCGGCAACGTCCAAAAGGACGCCGCTATCGGGTGCTTCTATATCCTTTTCAATTTTTTCCGAACTGATAACAGCGACGGATTCTCCTTTCTCTACCTTATCGCCTTTCCTTTTCAGCCATTCGACTACCGTTCCTTCCTTCATTCCCATTCCAAGCTTAGGCATGATAATTTCAACGGCCATATTCCGCCCTCCTCATATTAATATGGAAAGAAGCGTGCTGTGCCCGCCATGCACAGCACACATTAATTTCAGTTATTGCACCGCGACTGTTTCGTCACCGATCATTTCGCCCACTACTTGTAAAACTTTATCGGCGGACGGCAAATAAAAATCTTCCAGCACCGGCGAGAACGGTACAGGGCTATGGGGAGCTGTGATCATTTTGATCGGGGCATCCAAATAATCGAACCCTTTATCCGCTACAAGCGCGGAAATATCCGTTGCAGCGTTACATCTTGGGTTTGCTTCATCGATGATGATCAAGCGGTTTGTTTTGGCCACCGAATTTAAAATCGTTTCTTCATCCAGCGGCGACAAGCTCCGCGGATCAACCACTTCCGTTTCAATTCCTCTTTCTGCAAGCTTTTCCGCCGCTTCCAATGCCGTATGGACCTGTTTTCCAATGGCCACAATCGTGAGGTCTTCTCCTTCACGTTTAATATCCGCTTTCCCAAGCGGAATGGTGAAGAATTCCTCTTCCACTTCGCCCTTCATATTGTAGAGGGTTTTATCTTCAAAGAAGATGACGGGATCATCATCGAAAATGGAGGCCAGCAGGAGTCCCTTGGCATCTCTCGGGGTTGAAGGGACGACTACCTTTAATCCTGGTATATGGGTGAAAAGGGCATACAGGCTTTGCGAATGCTGCGCAGCCGCCCTGAACCCGGCTCCATGCATCGTCCGGATGGTGAGCGGAACTTTCGCCTTCCCGCCAAACATATACCGGAGTTTGGCTCCCTGGTTCATCACTTCATCCAGACAGCTTCCGATAAAATCATTGAACATCAGCTCCGCGATTGGGCGAAGCCCGGTAGCCGCCGCCGTCACAGAGGCCCCGACATATCCTGCCTCGGCAATTGGAGTATCCAGAACCCGGTTTCTTCCGAATTCAGCGACAAGCCCTTTCGTTACACCCATGACTCCGCCCCAGGCATCTTCATCCTGCAAGTGATCGACCTCTGCCCCTCCTGCTACGTCTTCCCCCATCAAAATAACTGTTTCATCCCGTCTCATCGCCAGCTTCATTGCTTCATTAATAGCTTCTGAGTATGATATCGTTCTTGTCATCGCCATTTCGCCTCCATCCTTTTAATAAGAAACATAGACATCTTTCAGAAGATCTTCTTTTGACGGAAAAGGGCTCTCTTCGGAAAACTTGACTGCTTTTTCCACAGCTTCTTTCACTTGATTGTCAATTTGATCCAATTCCTCTTTGCTGACCAGCCGGTTGGTTAACATGTATTCCTGGAACAATGCAATGGCATCCAATTCATTCAAATGCTTATCTTTATCTTCAGAAGTTTTATATGTCTGTGCGTCCCCTTCAAAGTGCCCGTAATTCCGGTAAGTGACACATTCAATCAATGTAGGCCCTTCCCCATTTCTCGCGCGTTTGACCGCACGTTCCGCCGCCGCATAAACAGCCATGACATCTTTGCCGTCCACTTTTTCCCCCGGAATATTATAGGCAGCGGCCCTATCTGCTATGTTGGTACAGCTGGAGGCATAATGAAAAGGTGTCGCTTCGGCATAGCCGTTATTTTCCGCAACAAATATAACTGGAAGATTCCAGATGGCAGCCATATTGATTCCTTCATGAAACGTTCCGTGGTTATTGGCTCCATCGCCGAAAAAGCAGACAGCCACCGCATCGGAGTTCAGCGTCTTTGCCGTCAAGGCAGCACCGACTGCCAATGGAAAACCGCCGCCAACAATCCCGTTTGCGCCGAGCATCCCTTTTTCCACATCCGCAATATGCATGGAGCCGCCTTTCCCTTTGCATAAGCCGGTCACTTTTCCATAAATCTCAGCCATCATCCCATCCAAGTCACAGCCTTTGGCGATGCAATGCCCGTGTCCCCTGTGGGTGCTCGTGATGCTGTCCTTATCATCCAAATGGGCACATACTCCGACTGCCACCGCTTCCTGGCCCGCGTATAGGTGTACAAATCCCGGAAGTACACCCGTTTGGAAAATCTCATGGACCTTGTCTTCAAATTGACGGATTTCACACATCTTTTCATACATCCATTTGGCTTTTTTCTCCGTTAAGCTGACTGTTGCTGAAAGCGTCATTCCCTCTCCTCCTATTCGTTTTTTACACATTATAAAATAGTGCAAATTATGTGCCAATTTAGGTTATACTTTCATAAAAGCGGATAAGACAGCGATTAAACATCAAAATCAGATGCCTTTTGGGCATCTGATTTTGATTGGAGAATGGGACGATTTTGGACATCGTCTCATTCTGTCTCATATTTTCCCATGATTACAAATGGAATTTCTTTATTTTCCGGTACAGGGTGCTTCGTGAAATGTTCAGCTTTTCTGCAGCTTTTGTGACATTTCCTTCCGCAGCAAGCAGGGCATCCATCATTTTAGCTTTTTCAATTTGCTCCCTATATGTCAAGTCTTCATTTAACGGCAATGCTTCCGAATGACTGAGAAGCCTGATATCAGAATGAAGGAGCGTTTTCATTTCTGCCAATGTCGGGGGCCTGGTTTCAAATTCAATCCGGAGCCGGTCAAGAAAATTGTGAAGCTCTCTTATGTTTCCGGGCCACTCGTATGTTTGCAGGCATTCCAGCAAATCATGGGAAAATGTCACCTGCCAATTATTTGTACGGCAATAGTGCCGGACAAAGTATGGGATGTCTTCCATCCTTTCCCTTAAAGGCGGCAACTGGATCGGATAGACAAATATCCTGTAAAAGAAATCCTCTCTCAGGTCTCCTTTTGCGGCCAATTCGGCCAAATCCCGATGAGTGGCGGTAATGATCCTCACATCAACGGGGAACGGTTTTGCGCCGCCGATTGGAACAACTTCCTTTTCCTCCAGGACTCTCAGCAAGGCTACCTGCATTTCCTGAGGAATTTCGGCAACCTCATCCAAAAATAATGTTCCGCCATTTGCCTGCTGGAACTTCCCTTTATGGCCTTCACGCTTCGCACCTGTAAAAGCTCCGCCGGCATATCCAAACAATTCGCTGGCGATCAAATCTTTTGAGAGGGACCCGCAATTCACGGCTATGAACGGGCCGTGTTTTCTCGTACTGTTCAGATGGATGGAGCGGGCCATGACCTCTTTTCCGGTACCTGTCTCGCCATGTATATGAATGGTGATATTGGATTTGGCTGCCCTTTCAGCCTGAAAAAGAACCTTCCGAAATTTTTCACTTTCACCGCAAACACCGCCAAATTGAAAAGCCGGGTTGACGGGAAACCTTTTTGCCATATTGGTGGATTCAGTTTTTTTCAATGATATTTTAAACCCGATCACATCATTTCGGGTTCGGGAATAGACAGGCTGCTTCTCCAAAACTGTGCAGCCTTCATTCAAGACATCCGATAAATACGCCGCATTCAGATTTGAAAGTTCATTTTTCAAATGGGTGCTTGCCCAAATGATTTTTTCTTTCTCATTACAAACAAGTGAAAGTGGATCTTGGGGGTTAATGAAGGAGGCATATTGCATCAGTTCAAGTTCTTTATCCTTTGCTATATTGATCAGCTTTTGCTCAATTGCGTAAGCCGCGGATACAACAGACGGCAGCATATGTTCGTGAACGCCATATTCCAATGGGTATGAAATGTTCAATACGCCTTCCATTTGCCCATTTTCACTGAGGATTGGCGAAGCGGCGCATCCCCATGAATGGGAGGCTACTGCATAGTGCTCCGCCCCAATAACAGCGATCGGCTCCTTTGTCCTAAGCGCTGTTCCTACAGCGTTCGTTCCAACCTCTTTTTCCGTCCATTTTACTCCCTCAATAAAATTGATGGCCCCTGCCCTTTCCAATGCCATTGGGTCTCCGTCCATATAGAGGACATATCCATCAGAGTCAACAAGCAAGAACAAGGATCTCGTCTGGCCAAAAAACTTTTGCAGCTTCCTTATGAATGGGAGGGCCGCATTCAATAATTGGCTGCTGGCCTTTTTCCGCCGGAGAAATTGGTTTTCTTGGATTATCTCATTCCCTTTGCCATTATACGGATTGACTCCGTCCCGACGGCAAATATACCAAGACTCAGAGATTCTTTTATTGATCCTGCTTTTATCCAGAACACCTTCCTGAACAAACCGGCTCCATACAGAGTTCTTCAGAGAGTCCTGCACCTCCAGCACTCGTTACACCCCGCCTTTCATCATTTTCTTCCATTAAGAAAGATTTCGCTGCCGATGCCGGATATCCTGTTAATTTTTTCAAAAAATTATCTTTTACGTATAGTGATTTCTCTACAAAATAAGCAATAGCTCTTCTTGCTTTAGCCTAGCGAGAAGAGCTATTGCTTGTATCGAGCAGCGCTCATTAGCTGGCAGAGCCAATGACCGATTTTCAGCGCTGGTTAAAAGAGACCGTCGCTTGTATAGGCAATATCTATCGTAAAAGGATACCTGTCATATACGTTTCCGGCTTTTTCTTCTTCGTCTTCCAGAATAAGATAATATGTCTTGCCTTTATCGTAGGCTTCTGATTTGAAAACAAACTTTTCACGATATGTCCGCTCAACAGCTTGTGAGGACTCACTGTCTGCAATGATTCTGTTCTCATTCGATACACGATTGCCTTCTTCATCCGTAAAATACAGCTTTAAACGCAGCGGCAGTTTCTTCTCTTCGACTTTTTCCATTTGAAAAAATTCCAAAAACGTCATCATGTTCGTAATTTTCCGCGTTGGCGTTGTCAGTTTTACATCCACTTTCTTCACTGTATTCCGTGATGATTTGCTGCGATCATTCTTAAATGTAATCACAGGAACCACAATTTCTTGAAGCATGGCGCCGCCATGTACGTAATTCGCACCCGCCCCCTGAATCGCGAACCGGTGAATCCCTTTTGGAATGATGGCAAATCGTCCCCCGGGTTGATCCAAAATGTAGTCCATCGCAAAAGACCATGTTCCTTCAACTGCTGCTTCATCCTTCTTTATTGAAAATCTTCGGCTTATCAGTTCTGCACCCTCCGGCTTGCGCAAAAGCTTTTGGCTCATTTGGAGAGAATCCCGCTGGTAGATGAATCCGTGATCGGAGGTAATCAGGATATTGGATGCACTGAGATTGTTGACAAGCTGGTTGACCAGAAGACGGATATCATCAATCGCTTCGTCTACAGCATGGAATACTTCCCCCTCGGTTGCCGCATGATCTCCTCTCGCATCAATGACATTATGATAAATATAGATAACCTTTTTCCCTTGAAATGTTTCCCGCAAAGCCGACCGGCTCATGTTGTTGACTTCGTTATATTGAATGGCTATGGAATCAGGCAAATTTCCCTGAAGGATGGCATTACGGTTTGTGATGCCGGCTGAATCGGTGCCATCGAGCAAAAATTTGCTGCCGCCAGAGTACTCCATCTGTTCATATGGCAGCAACGAAGCCATACCAAGTGCAGTATAGGATGGTATCACACTTTGGATCGATGTGATTTCCGCTGCCGCCTTCCGCTGATTGTTAAGTATATCCGCCAATTCTTTTGCCGCCTCATATCGCAAGGCATCCGATATGATCACAAATACCCGTTCATCATTTGTCTGGTATCCGTGCACCCAGTCACGGTAAAATTCTTTCTGCTGCAAAATGCCATCTATCGGCCAAACCATGTCGTGGTCACGTTCCAAACTGCCGGACCATTTTAATGCCAGTTCTTCCATGAAGTGATGTACATAGATGTTTTCAATTTTATCTCGCAGCTGATGCAGTCTTTCTTTTTCTTCCGCCTGGTCATAAGCTGCATAGAATTTCCGATAGGCGGTATCGATAACATAGTATTGTTCTGTATAAGCCTGGAACATCTGGGCGGCTGGTTGTTCCGGAATAAAATAATCCCATTTTTCCATATAGTTCAATAGCTTCGCAGCATGCAGGACCGCCCCGTACTCATAGCGGTATTCGGGATACCAATGGAGCTTGCGCCTTTTTGCAATGATGTCAAAGTATTGTTCAAAGTGGTTGATGCCGCTTGTCAATTGTTCTGCCAAATAGCGAATAATTTTTTCGTCGTAGACGGAAAAAGCATCCAGATGGATTATGTCCTCTATATCCAATTGATCTGCGTAATGGTTTGCCCTGACAACGTCGGAAATTTCATCTGATAAAAGGTTAAATACATGGCGGCCCAAGCGATGATTCATCCATTGATCCATGAATACGATGATATTTGCAGGCCTTCTGCTCACATATTTCTGCCATGTTTCAGGAATTTCCATATCAGGGTTTTGTTCAGAAAGATATGTAAGCATAAAGAAGATGAGTAGCTCCCGAATCGAACGATCAGGCAATGTATAGCCGTAGTATTTTTCAACAAGCCACCAGAATTTCTCCTCGTCACCATATTTCCGGATACGGTCCCGGGCTGATTCATCATTGTCTTTATACTTGCTGAACAGTCTCCTGAGAATATCGTCAAGTGTGTTGGTTGGGCTTTTGCATAATACGGCCAATACCGTCAGGTCGATTGTTTCTTCTGTGTAAAATTCCACTTGGTACTTTTGGAATGATTGGAAACGCGCTCTGCTGTTGAAGAATTCCTTATATGACTTAAATGTCTCCCTTAATCCGTCATCGTTGATCCCAAGTTCCCTCATGATGACGGTGATTTTATCGGTGGCAAATTCATGGCCGATTTTATAAAGATCATAGAGCCAGTCTTCGCGGGGAACCGGCTTCGGCATGTTGGCATAAAGGAGAAAATGGGATTTTGTATCTTTTTTCTCCAGCTCATATTTTGTTGCGAATAGATTATGGTCGGTCACTTTCCAGATGCGTACATTTTCCAGTTTAATCTCATCGACATCTTCGATAAATTCCCCTTCTTCGTCATACCAAAAAACGATATGCCGTTTGCGACCATTTGTTAATTCTTTCTGATAGATGTCATTCAATACGCGATGTATTTCTCTAAGATTCATCTTACACCACTATCCTTTATGTAAACGGGGCGGGAGTGACTGGTCCCCCGCCCGTATCATTGTTTATATTTTTGCCAAGACGTTTCCTTTCAGCGGCTTTTTGCCTTCTCCCTGCGGGATTTCGATGTTTTGGAATTTGGCATAGTTCACTTTCACGCCGTCATCCAGGTCAAGGTCCGGTTTCTGGTTGGCTACATGGGCAATGATCTGATCGTAGCTTTGGCATTCCAGCAGCTGTTTCTGCAGTTTTTCTTTGTTTTTTCTTGCTCGTGTTTTTTCCTGCTTGGACACGTCAGACTCCAGGAGTATGTCCATCCGCTCGATTTCTTCTTCATATTTCCGCTGCTGGGCGTGCAGATAGTCTGTCCGCACCCGTGCTGCCAAGCCCGGTTCATAGCGGTGAAGATAAACGAGCGCTTTGAATCCGTCCTGCTTTCCGCTGTCAAAGAGCCAGTAGATCGGCCGTTTTTGGTAAATTTGCAAATGGTCTTTATAAAATTCTTTCAGGAAATAACGCCGGATCCGCTGGCGGGATGTTTCATTCGCTCTCCTTGTGAGCGTATCCGCGATGAAATCGAGGTTATCCTCCAAATGTTCATCACCAAAAACAATTTTCAAAATATCGACAAACCGCGAAACAATATCATCCTCGAAATACATTTCATCGGCAATCGGAATGACATTATCCGCATCAGGTACAAAAGTCTCATACCGACCCAAATCAAACTCACCCCCTGCAAACACAAGCCCTTCCTCATCCAGCGAATAACGCCCGAACATCAAACCGACGGCATAAGAAAGAAACGACTTCACATCCCGGAGCACATCCGCCCGCCGGACCGTCACATCCTTATCCTCCACCCCAGGCGTCAACTCATCCTCCAACCCATACAACCCGATAAAAATGCGATTCAACTCTTCCTCATTCGCCTTCAGCGTCTGAAAGCGTCGTTCAGCCTCTGCTTGCCAATTAGCAAAAGCCTCCGCAATCCGGGAGGCCGCCTGCCTAAACTCAACAAGCGGATGAACCTTAAAATCCCAGGAAGTCTCGAAAGAGTCCCAGTCAAACTTTGCTATATTCGTATTATCTTCCACTAAGGTACTTACATATTCTTTCCGCTCTAGCTTTATTGGAATATTACTAACATGTCCTACTTCATAGTTCACAGTGGGGCTTAAAAATTCCAGTATCCTTGTAGATAATTTGCTATTTGTTAAACCTAAAATATAAAATAAATTTTCCTTATCCGGAAATATTGAGCATCCGGCAACATCAAAAATAAAGCCTTTTGGAATAAACCTTGTTGAAAAGCCCCCTATGGTTACTTTTGACCATGTTATAGACTCTTTAAAATAATAATTCATATTTTGTGGTCGAGATTTTAACTTTCCACGCCCATCTTTAAAGTTTCTAATTTCATAGCCATCGTTCTCCCAATTAACAATAAAGTTATTGTTTCCATAATATTTTCTATACTCACCACCTTTATTGTACGGGAACCACTTATGTTTACTATTTTTAGTTGAAATTCTGTCTTGATATCCAAAACCGATTCTAGAATAAATTACCTCAAACCAGCTTCTTAAGTAGACATCATTTTTACCAGTTGCAAGACCTTGGCGAATTTCTGAAATTTCACCTAGATTCTTTTCGTTTTTGTAGATTTCTATTATTGATTCGGTTGCATTATAAGCAATTGGATAGCCTTGTATTAAAGAAAAATTCTCTTGCTCAATCTTATATACATTGTTTCTTTCGAAGAAAAGCTTTTGTTTAATTTCGTTGCTTTCAACAGAACTTTTTTTAACAAATAACTTTTGATAAAGAGCTAAATAATTTTTTATAAGCTTTTTACGAAATACTACGCTTACCGTACCAAAATCAGATCCAAATACTCCTCTTCCTAAATGCAAAAGATTAATTATCGTTTCCTGATGAAGTATTTTTTTTCTATAACCCTCATAAGAAGATAAGTTCATCCATGTCGGTATATTTATGAGAGCATAATACCCATATGTACCAGTAAAAGCTGAACACTTTTCCATAAAAACTGTACTTAAATCCCTTTTGGTTAAAGGGAAATTCTTATTAAAATACAACAAAAGCTCTTCGTTCATTCCCCCACTGCCCATGTATGGCGGGTTGGTCACAACGACGTGGTATTTTTGCGCCAATGTGATTGCCTGGTCAATTAGTCTTTCGATAGTTGGCAGGGTGTTGATTTTGAAGTCCGCAACGAACATGTCGTCTGTTTCTTTTTCTTTTATTGACTGGGCTTGGTTTTTTAATGCCTTTAGGTTGATGTCCGGGACTTCGATGATGGAGCCGAGCAGTTTTCCATCTTTGAATGTTTCTATCAGTGTCTTTACGTCGCCCCGTATATCGCTGTTTTCTGCAAAGTTATCAATATCCTCATCTGTCAGCCGGTTGCTCTCTTCAATCCAGTGCAGGTTCGGGCTTATCGCGGAATTGAATATACGGTGGTTGTAGCTTCTTGCTTTCATCATGACCGAAAAATAGGCCAGCTGCGCCGCACGCGGGTCGATGTCCAGTCCGTAGAGATTGTTCTCTATGATCAGTTTAGGGATATCCTGCTCCCTGTACCCTTGAGATTTATACAATTGGTAGAAAACTTCAAACGCATAGACAAGGATATGGCCGGATCCCATGCATGGATCTAAAAACTTGATAGACTCCGGTTTCAGGTTGGGGTCCTTTAGTTTTTCCAATTGCCGAATGACGTTTTCCGGCTGCTCCGCTGCCTCCAAATAATACGGAAGCTTTTCCTGCAACACATCATCAGGATGCGATTCCAGCCACAGACGGCCCAAAGAGTTGTCCACCATATACTGCACAATCCATCTTGGCGTAAACAACTCTGTTGCCGCTGGTATATTTTCCTTCGAGATCTTCTGATTTTTCTTCAGCGCAGCAAAAACCTTATCCTTCTTCTCGGAAATGTAATACTGATACAGCCAGCCGATAATCTCAACTTCCTTCATCCAATCTTCCTCATCAATCATCGTCACCATATCATGGATGACAGACGTTTCTGCCAGAAGCTGGTTCGGGAGGAGAAGCTCCGTGTAATCCTCAATCTCCTCAAACATCATCGGCATGATTTCGCCCAATTTGTTGCATTGCTTAATCAATATGTATTTGAACAAATCCTCATCATCATTGGCATCCTGCAGCTCATAGACCTTCTGCTCATCAAGATCCAACTCATCCACAAGCATCTGGACCTCAGTTAATGCATCAGGCTCCGTCTTTCCCTGCTCAATCGACGAAAACACCCTGACACCCGTCGGCAAATAATCATTCACTTCCATAAACCGCAAAGCAATAAAGCGGTTGAACCATGTATAGGCTGCTTCCTCGATCACCTGATCGTAGCCCTTTTGCTCAATCTCACGGATCAACCTTTCCCTTTGTCTGATTTCGTACTTTTTATAAAACTTTTGATTGATCAGAAATCCATCCTGATACACTTCCGCCTCTTTTACCGCATCTTTTGTGACTCCCAGTTCAAACGCCTTTTGATTCACCGCCTCCATCAGCTTATTCCTTGCAGAGACTGCGAACCTCTTGATTGCACCCTTGTCCATCCATTATTCTCCTCTTTGTCACATTCCCATCAATAGGAAAAAATATATTCCGGAAATTCATTCTCCCGTTTGATATAATCATATGTCTCCTTCAAGCCTTCCCTTGGATTGACACCAAGTTTAACAGCACATTCATATTCTTGCTTCCATATCTCTACACTCTGATGCTCCATGATTAAACGAAGCAAAATAAACAACTTCACTTCATCTCTGGATTCAAAATGATATTTCTGAAAAATATCCACAGCAGGCTGATATTCACCCAAAGCACTCTGAGTAATAAAGATCATTTCTACCAAGTTATTTATATACTCCTCATCTTTCCAATCACTATATCTGCCTTTAGAGCGTTTCGCCGTTCTATGCTTTTCCAGAAGAAGCTTCTCGGCTATCTCTATCATTCTTTCTTTAAGCGGTGCATTATTTAAAGTACTTAGTATTACTTCTAACAAAGAGCTAGTCAATGTTTGATAATCTACACCGGTTTCGAGAACAAGATTTAATGACTCAGATATCCATTTATCTGGATCCTCTATTTCTTTCTTCAATAAAACTACTCGATTCAGGAAGTCTACCTGCGGGATTCTCAACGTATCAAATGGTTCTTCACTGGCAAACACGTAATGTCCTGATGCATAGACGAACAGACGATACAATTCTTCCAACAGAGCGGCACATGTTTTTCCATGTTCCGGATGATTGGCAAAGCTTGATACCTGCTCAACCAGCCTTTTAGCAGTAAACCGCCAATTGGCACGATCCTTCTTTGGTATCAGACGGTTAGGCGCAACATAATTTTGTTCATAAGCGTTTTGAATAAACCATCTCGTTTCCTTTTCAATACTGTGAAAATCCAGATTCTCCATCGGCCGCTGCGTATTTTTCCGCTTCTTAAAGGCATCCGGATTTTCAATCAACCTGTCTATCTCTTTTTCTTCCCGCATTTTCTTCGGAATCTGCTTATACATCTCCACAATGATTTGCTGAAGCTCGTCTTTCGTTGAACTTCTTATCTTTTCCCGCAGTTCGCTTACTTTCAACTTTATCCCCCCCAAAAACATACCTGTAATTAATCATGTATCAATTTATTGATCATACCCGCTCACACCAAATGAATCGTCGTATCCTCATCCAGTTCCTGCAGGAGCTTGGATCTTAACTCTTCCACAAACTGATCGACATCGTCCGCTGATTTGAGCGTTTTCGTTCCCTTGATGACCATATTTTTGCTTAAGGTCTTTGTTTTTCTTGGACGTACAGGCGTTGTTGCCGTAGTCTCCCCCTGTCCGCCTTTCGGGCCCCTTGCCGGCACATCGGCCGCCTCTTTTTCCCTTGCCTGTTCCAGTTCATCAAGGCAGCGCACTTTCAGCCTGTCGCTTTCCACCTGCATGGCAACTGCCTCATATAGATTATTCGTGGTGGAAAGCCGCTCTTCCAATCTTTGAAACCGCGCCCGGAATGTTACTAAAAATTTCTGCTTCAGTTTTTCATCATCCGCGAGTTCATCCATCACAGCCTTCAAGTCGCTTTGGATCGCCACCTTCACCGGCTTGCACTCTTCCTCAAGAAGCTCAACAAACTCTTCATCAAACACCTGATAGAGGCCGGGCAATTCCTGGATCATGTCATACGGCTCGGCATTGCGGACAATCCTGCCCATCTTTTCCACAATTTCCTGGATGCCCTTGTCTGTCACATACGTTCTATTATTCTCAAAAATCGTCAGCCTCTTTTTCGCTTCGTCGAATTTATCACGCTGATTTTCAAAGAAACTTTTTACCTCTTTCACATCATAAGCGTACTCTTTCAACTCATGGCGCAATTCCCGGATCGTTTTATAATAAGTAGCAGTATCATTGATATTGAGGACAGATTCAATTAATTTCTTCCCATCCAGAAGAACCGATTCCCCAGGGTAGTATTGATTATTGCGGTAGTTCGCCAATAAATCTGCCAACTTCTCTTTTTCTTGCGACAACAGCTCATTAAAGCGGTCTTTCAAGCCATCCTCATCAGTCGGCAGTGCGGAAATTCCGAACATTTCCTTGCATACATCCCTGACATTTTTAATCAGCAGCTGCGGTATCCGTTCCCGCTTTTTCACAATGACCCGATCTACATAATCCCGCTTTGTCAAGTAATGGATCAATTGGGGATCTGTTAATTGAAGCTCAGAACTGTTTAGTAAAAATTTCACTTCTTGGGCTTTAAAAAGTTCCAGCAGAATCGCAGTCGTATCAAGTTCAAGCCATCCATAAGGCTGTTTTGCAAAGTACGTGGTGATGCTCTTGACGGTCATGGGCTGATTGCGGGTTGTCAGACGGTCCACATAGTTGTCGACTTCTCTTATAGCACGGTGATTCGGCCCACCATTATGATCCATGGACAATTGCGTTGATGAAACGGCCAGATCCTGGAGCTCTTTCGGCGAGCCAACAAATTCTGTGACATAATCGAGCTTGTTATAAAGTGACTTGATCAGCGTCCGAAACGCTTCATTGATCCGGTCCGTCGGGTTTTTCCTATTAATCTCCAACTGCTGGGAACTGACAAACACTTCAGCTGAACTTAAAGCCTCTGTCAGCAGCGCCGTAATCCGTTCGCTTCGCTCAGTGACCTCCCGTGTTTTTCGGCTCTTAATATCCTCTATTGCCTGCGAGACCGATGTTCCGCTCTTGATTCGTAAATAAGCCTGTATCTTTAAAATTTCTTCCATTTCCTCCAAATACGATGCATCTTGGGGCAACTTGAAAATGACATTGTTTTCCCTTATGGACATCATTTTCAATTCGGATGCACTATACTCCATCGCCGCATCAGCGTAAGGCGTCAATATACGGATACCGATATCATGTGCCTGTGTGCCTATCGGCCGGTCATCAATGAAGGCATTGAACGCAAAGTGATGCTTGGGGGAATAACGGAACTTTTTATCCCGATAGATGCCCTCAAAGATTTCTTCCCCGATCATTTGAATGACTTCTGACATTTCTACATGCATGTTTTTAATTTCGCGATTTACATCCTGCTCATCGTTTGTGAGAAAAATATAGTCGTCGCCGTTTTTTTGGATGAGCGTCTGTCCAATCAACCGTGTCAATGATTTCTCAATCTTTTTCTTTAAATCCAATTTGTCTGCTTCAATGTGATCGACCATCAGAGTGGCGATATTTTCCAGGTTTGCAGGCAGTTCTTTTACATATTTTATAAGGAACAAAAGCTTCAGGATTTCAATATCGAAGTTTTCCAGCTTCTCATTTTTCCCGGCCTGAATGATGACGGTCCGAATGCTGGAATCGAGGAATGCTTCGATTGTTTCATAAAATGCCGAAAAAGGGACAAGCACTCCTTCTTCCTGATCGGCAAAGCGGATGGCCGACTCCTGAAATGCACTTAAAAGTGAACGTTCCCCTTCCGCCAAATGCTTCCCTGATGCTCCATGGATCCGAATGCCCGTAAAAACTTTTTGCAGCAAATTGAACTGATACGGCACGAATGGATACACATCAATGAAATCCTGTTCATCCGCATATTTTTTCATCTCTGCGCTGTTATCGGCAAACGTTAATAGGTTATGTAAAATAGAGCTGTTTTTTCGATATACTTCTTCCAGCGTCTGTTTTCCGGGTTCATTTTTTGTCAGAATCCGTTTTTTAATCACTTCATCAACAAAAGCACTGGACAGGCTCAACTTTGTATCAAAGCGCCCCTGGATTTTTGAAAAGTCGTTTCCTTTTACTGAAAGCACCGAATCAATGTCTTCTTGGCTTGTAACGGCAATCCACGCTTTTCCTTTGCATTGACGGCCAAATTCATGAACGATTGTCTGCAGATTCAACATGGCTTTTGAGTTGTCGCCGATATATTGGCCTACTTCATCAATCAGAAAGGCCACATGGTGATTCTTCCCTTTTGAATCAATATATTCTTTCACCCGCCCGGCAAAGCGGTCGATGCTGATCGTGTATTCCCGCTCTGCGCGTTCAAACCAGTTCCGAGCCGCTTCCTCGCTCATTTGCGTCGTCTTGGTAAGCGCCTCAATAATGGCGTCTTCCTCATAATAGAAATCTTCCCGTGACTCCACCCATTCATTTCCGGAAATTTCCTTGAAGACTGCTTTAAAATTTTCATATGTACCGCCATAGTGCATTTTCCGTTCGATTTCGGCAATCCAAGGAATTGCACCGCAGAAACCCTGCATTTCATTAAAAACCTTATTCAGCACTTTGACGATCGAATCCTTGTCTGCCATGGAATCTGATTCACTTTTCGCGTCAATGTCAAATAAGACAACATCTGTCGTAATGTCGCCTGCTTTTTTCATATCGGCAAAAATTTGCGGATCGTCGATTTTGTTTTCAAAATAGTCAATGGCAGTTTTTCCGGCAATGTTCTTGTTTTCTATTAAATAGGATAGTATTTTTAGAAAATGGGATTTCCCCGATCCAAAAAAACCGGAAATCCAAACGCCAATTTTATCAGTCGGCTCCGTAATGCTTTTCTTGTAGGCTGTAAAAAAATGGCCGATATGTTTTTGCAATTCATCTGTAACGACATATTCTTCCAGTTCCTGATGAATATTCGCCTCGTCGTCCTGTCCAACTTTGACGACCCCTTTTATGTCCCGGTCAATTTGACGTTCAAACATCTTTTTAATCTGCATGGATTTCTCCCCCCTAATAATCTACTAGCTGGAATGCGCGATAATAGTTGTCATCCTTTATCTCGCCGAATAATTGAAGGTCCTGACCATTGTAGCGGCCAGGGAAAAACAGTACAACCGGATTTTGGCCGACCGCTTTATACAAATTGTTCAAAATGACATGGGAGCGGATAATCGGAAAAGCCTTGCCAATTCCTGTTATAAATATGATGGCATTTTCCTCTACACGGTCAGCAATGTATTGGATCACCAAATCATTATTTAAAGTAAGCCTAAGAGATTTCCTCGTCGCGTTCAGGACAAATTGGCTTCCTTTCTTCTGTTCCATTTGAAAGTTTTTCTCCAGATAGCCTTTGCTGTCCAATATATCGAGAATGACTTCGTACAGGTCGAACTCAATAATACGCTGGCTTAAGTTATTTGCCTGTTCCTTCAAAAAATCGACATGCTCCCTTACAAGCATTTCATATTCGGGTTCATAATCAAAAATATGGTAGCCGATCTCATTGCCCAATCCCTTATTTTCCCGGAAAGAAGGATTTGTTATTTTCGGCAGAATTTCATCCAACCGTTCTCTTATCGTCTTCATGCTACCCTCTTCCTCCTGTGAGAACCTTGATGAACCCGTTACCATCGGAATCTTTTATGTAATCAAATACCTCAGGATTCATCATGGGTATGCTAACTTCCCGGTCCCCCTTCTGATTTTTTAACAGTCCCGCTTCGTATAAAATCCGTATATAAACCTGCTTTAACTTATAAAAGGTATACTCCTTCCATTCGGCAACCGTTTCGCTCTGCTGGCGCTTCGCTTCAAAAAAATGATGAAAATCGCGGTCTTTCAGCAGCAAATCGCGCCCGGAAATTTTCTCACTGAAAACCTCATACATAAATTCATAAAACAGCCTGTCCGTTTTAAGGATAGCGTACAGTACGATCAATTTACTTGTATGTATGTCAGTAGTTAAAAGCTTCCTAATGAGGTAATCATCCAGCACTTTTAAACGTGCCTTTATGGCTGAAGCAATTTCTCTTTTGCGGGTTTCAGTTTTGACTTGAAAGATATTTTGGCTGATAACTTTCTCTTTCAATTCGAGTTCATTCAACCCCTTCAAATGCAGTTCTGCCAGCATTTTGGTCTCCTTGTATAAGAAGGGTCGTGACTTGATGGTAGAGCTGTACTTTAATCCTTTTTCCATATTATCCCTTTCTCATGGTCCAGTATTTAGTTCCATTTTATCATTAAAATGTGCGCTGGCGGAACGGTTTTTTTGACAGTTTTAGCAGTTACTGAAGGGGCAAGCTTACCTCCAAGAAAAAAGAGATGAAACTCCAATTGACAGTTATCGCCATTATTCCCTTGTAAACCTGGATGTGATATAATTGGAATGCCTCTGGGGGATGTGATTCAGTCGCCATAATTCCCCTGTAAATCTTGATGTGATATGATGAAAACCGAAGAAAACATGGACGGGGAAAGGCCATAATTCCCCTGTAAATCTTGATGTGATATGATATTATTAACGAATTAAAATCAAACAACCAAGCCATAATTCCCCTGTAAATCTTGATGTGATATGATTTTTGTAGAATACGAGAATATCTTCATGCCGCCATAATTCCCCTGTAAATCTTGATGTGATATGATACTTCATCATGCGGTAAAACCCAAGCTCTAGCCATAATTCCCCTGTAAATCTTGATGTGATATGATCCAGACGTTCCGGGAAATTGATAATTACGTGCCATAATTCCCCTGTAAATCTTGATGTGATATGATTCGGAGATTTAACGTTAGCGCTCGTCTTAGGCCATAATTCCCCTGTAAATCTTGATGTGATATGATGATTAATATTACGAATACAAACGAACTGACGCCATAATTCCCCTGTAAATCTTGATGTGATATGATGTATGGGTATTGAATTTGTAAATGAGTATAGCCATAATTCCCCTGTAAATCTTGATGTGATATGATGATGATAAGAGATGAACGAAAAACTAGCATGCCATAATTCCCCTGTAAATCTTGATGTGATCCTGGATTACGAAAGTAAAATCTAGTTATTAAATACAAAAAGGGCTCCAGCCTTTGGTATAAT
>NZ_VEKZ01000218.1:0-203 GCF_007681465.1 Siminovitchia fortis | reverse complement strand
TCTGGACAAGCAGGGACGTCCCCCTGAACAGCTCCACCAAAGCGCCCATTAGAAAGCGGACGACCCAAAAGCGCGACACCCGCCCAAGACCGGCGATAAAGGCAAAAATAAAGGCAAAAGCGGCGGACAGCAGGAGAACTTGGATCGTCACACCTGCCCCGCGCAATAATTCCGGCAAAAACATCATGTAAGTCTCAATAGTG
>NZ_VEKZ01000217.1:0-205 GCF_007681465.1 Siminovitchia fortis | reverse complement strand
GACAGCGGAAATCAATTGTATGACCCCATATCCAAAACGCCTGTTATGATTGCAGCCGTATCCACATTTAAGGATCAGCTGCCGGAGGAGATTCTGCAATTGTCAGACAAGAATAACAATCCTATTGAACTGGCAGATAAACTTCCGGAGATATGGAGCGAGAAGATGAGGCTGATACCTGCAAAGACACTTGGAGCCAATAACC
>NZ_VEKZ01000216.1:0-205 GCF_007681465.1 Siminovitchia fortis | reverse complement strand
GACGAGCCTCATGCGCTGCCAGCGGGTCATATTGAGCGCAATGCCCGCTTCCGTCTGCCCGCCGGGCACCGACAGAATCGCTCCCCTGACGATTTCCGACGCATAAGCCCCGTAGTTCAGGCTCAAAGCCAGAACCCCGGCGGCAAACGGGGACAACTCCATCCCAAACGCCGGAAGCGCAAAATAGAAGAAGAACATCTGGACA
>NZ_VEKZ01000215.1:0-205 GCF_007681465.1 Siminovitchia fortis | reverse complement strand
ACTGTTTCTACTCACAGTTCCAGGAATTGGTCTTATTACAGCTGCTGAAATTTACTGTGAAATAGGTGATATCTCCCACTATAACAGTGCTAGCCAGCTCATAAAAAAGGCAGGCACTAACCCTGTCATCAAACAATCAGGACCAGATGGCGGTTACTATGGATGTATATCCAAACAAGGCAATTCCAATTTAAGAAGAGCCGTC
>NZ_VEKZ01000214.1:0-208 GCF_007681465.1 Siminovitchia fortis | reverse complement strand
GGCACGCCGCCAGCGTTCGTCCTGAGCCAGGATCAAACTCTCATTAAAGTAGTTTGTAGCTCAAAAGCTGGCAATGGTTTAAAACCATTGTTACATCAAATTATTGACGCTTCGTTTCGTTCAGTTTTCAAAGATCAAACATAAATTGGAGCGGGTGATGGGAATCGAACCCACGACAACAGCTTGGAAGGCTGTAGTTTTACCACTA
>NZ_VEKZ01000213.1:0-209 GCF_007681465.1 Siminovitchia fortis | reverse complement strand
TGTATAAGTCAGATGTTGCTTGCGTTCTTCATGAGTAGTGGCTGGATTAACAATGTGAACAGAATAGCCTTCCTCTGTTAAGATGCGAACGATGTCCTCGTAGTAATGGCCGGTAGCTTCTATACCAACAAAAACTTTCTCGGCGCGGCAGGACTGTCTGGCTTCTTCAATCTTTTGAATAAGAAGGCTCATTCCGGTCTGGCTAACCA
>NZ_VEKZ01000212.1:0-215 GCF_007681465.1 Siminovitchia fortis | reverse complement strand
TGTTCGGGATGGGAACGGGTGTGACCTCTTCGCTATCGCCACCAGACTATTTATTTTTAAAGGAATTCATTCCTTCAAAACCAGATAAGAGAAGATTATACCGAGGATCATGTTCAATCCAGCTCCGGCACCTTGGTGCCTCCGCTTTTTCGTTTAGATTAAGTCCTCGATCGATTAGTATCCGTCAGCTCCATGTGTCGCCACACGTCCACACC
>NZ_VEKZ01000211.1:0-216 GCF_007681465.1 Siminovitchia fortis | reverse complement strand
CAAGTATCTCTAAAAAGGCGGCAGGTGCTTTGATCCCCATTCTTTTTCCTAACCGGGTTTTGTTCAGCCCCTTGTAGTTCATCCATTCCGCATATACTTCATTGCCTTCGGAAAGAATGTCATTAGCAAGTTTGTTATGCATCATTTTCCTTGCAGCTGCTATTTTCCGGCAAATCTCCTTTAACTCATATAGAGTCTTCCAATAGCGTTTGGAGC
>NZ_VEKZ01000210.1:0-217 GCF_007681465.1 Siminovitchia fortis | reverse complement strand
CCCTTTTCTTGATTCAGAAATGGGCAACACTCGTTTTCTTTCTCTGCATTGATGCATTCTGGCGTAGAGTACAAATTGTAATTAACATACTGATTCGCATTTACAGAACGAGTGGGATATGGCTTACTTGCGAGGTCTGAGCCTCATGAAAGTTTGATACGATCTCCACTCGAACCAAAAGAAGAGTGCCTACTATATTTATACTGTGTTTTATGCT
>NZ_VEKZ01000209.1:0-220 GCF_007681465.1 Siminovitchia fortis | reverse complement strand
AAACATACGAACGAAGTAGGGTATTGGCTTGTGCCGTCCTTCCCTAGACAACGTTTTGTTGTCGTTGTCATTATTGGTACTATGACCCCCTCCGACTCCCTCTCAGCCCATCCACCACTTCGCTTAAAAGCTTATAGGTTTCTGTTTTACTTCCAAACATGAAAGTGACCGAGGAGGGCATCCCCAGTTCCGTTAACTACTTTCCTAACATGTCGCTCCC
>NZ_VEKZ01000020.1:0-58120 GCF_007681465.1 Siminovitchia fortis | reverse complement strand
TTCGTAAAACGGATCGAAATGGCGTGTTCCCATTTTGTTCGCCCACAAACATTTTACTCATACCTTGTTAAAGATGAAAACCTGCGGAATTTTTACTTGAAAACGGAGCATCCCAGGTGTATATTAACTTTGTCAGTGAAAGGGAAATTTACAATGATTAATTGACATATAGCCAAGAGAGCTTGCAAGGAAGGAGATGCAGAAATGAAAAAAAACAAAGATTATGAAGCTGTTTTCCTGCCTTCAAAATCAGGTATCATCAAAATTTATATTTACGGTTTCAAGCCTTACGGTTCATGGGGTAAAGTGAATACAAGCATGAACGGAGTTTCCGTCAACGTCAAAGGATATAACCGAAAGAAAACAATCATCAGGTCTCTAAAAAAACTGAACGAGTCATTGTTGAATATAAAGGAAGATCAATAAGAAAATTTTTTGCGAAAAAGGCTTCCGGGGTGGTTTGAAAAGCGGCCTCCCCGGGAAATTACTCAGAGGCAGGCCCATCCTGTCTAATTTTTTTCGAAAACCAGCACCCTCCGCAAATAAAAAACGATTTGCATTGTCTAAGGGGCATCTTTTATAATAAGTGTGTCTTCCCAAAGAAAGGGGTTAAAACATGTCACAACTATTAGGTATTATTCAAAGACTGCAAACAATGCAAAGTATGGAGGGCCAAGAAGACGTTCCGCAAAGACAGTTTGAAGTGAACGGGAAAGTCATCTGCCAAGTGAAATACTTTTCAGGCACAGGAACATTTGAAGTGGAAGAATACGATAAGGATAATAAGCAGACATATCAATTTGATGACATTGATGCTGCAGCTATAGAGATATTCGATATTGTCCAAGAAGAAAAAGCATTAAGTTAAACTTTTTCCCTTCCGCTTGATCCTTGAAGCGGAAGCCTTTTCACCTTTAAGCCGCCTCGCCTTTTGTTATAAAAAGATTTTTCATATCACAGATTTGTTTCCCTTTTCTAAATTTATGGTAAAATGATATTAGAATGATTTTGTAAAGAGATGAGGGAGTTTAAAAATGATTTCCTTGAAAAGTCAGGCGTATACAGAACCGAAAATCAGTGACTACATGATTCCGTCTGAAAAAGTGGCCCATGTGCAAGTAGGAAATAATTTAGAGCATGCTTTGCTTGTTTTGACAAAGAGCGGCTATTCTGCAATCCCGGTGCTTGATGCCCGCTTTAAATTACACGGTTTAATCAGTTCTGCTATCATTACAGAATCAATCCTTGGGTTGGAAAGGATCGAATTCGAAAAGCTCAGTGATAAAAAAGTCGAGGATGTCATGGCTGTAAATATTCCGATTGTTATGCTCCATGATCATTTTAAAAAAGCAGTGGGCCTGCTGATCGACCACCCTTTTTTATGTGTTCTTGACGAAGAGGGATACTTTGAAGGCATTGTTACAAGAAGAGCCCTATTGAAAGAGCTAAAATTGCAACTTTAATGTAAAAATGTTTAAAAAGGAGGCTCCCTTTCATCGGGAGCCCAATTTTTTTATTTTAATACGAGGAGTGGGATAATGGGGGAGATGGCCAAAAACATTCCAAACCGTACGAGACGCCCGTATGTACTTGCATCTGTTATGCTGGCAATGTTCATCGGGGCCATTGAAGCGACGATTGTTGCCACCGCTATGCCGGCCATCATAGGGGATTTAGGAGGATTTGCCCACTACAGCTGGGTTTTCTCCGCATTTTTATTAATGAATACAGTTACGGTCCTTATTTATGGGAAACTGTCGGATTTATATGGAAGAAAGCCGATTTTAACGATAGGGGTCAGTATATTTTTGATCGGATCATTTTTATGCGGCGTTTCGGGGTCCATGAAGCAGCTTATTATCTTTAGGCTCATTCAGGGGCTGGGTGCCGGGGCTGTCATGCCAATCGCAACAACGATAGTCGGGGATATTTATACAGCAGAGGAACGTGCCCAAGTGCAGGGATATTTATCAAGTGTCTGGGGAATCTCTGCAATCATGGGGCCGGCAGTGGGCGGTCTCCTTGTAGAGTATTTAAGCTGGAGATGGGTTTTTTGGGTAAGCATTCCGTTAGGAGCCCTGTCCATTATCGGTATTTGGCTTTTTTTGCATGAAACGATTGAGAAAAAGAAACCGGATATCGATTATGCCGGTGCCGGACTCCTGACTGTAGCCATTTCATTTTTCATGATCATTTTAGTGGAGGGGGGCGTCCGATTCTCCTGGTCCTCTCCTCAGGTAATAGCACTTGCAGTTATTGCAGCCGCCGCTTTCCTGATGTTTATTTTACAAGAGAAAAGGGCTGCCGAACCTATGGTGCCGCTTGAAATCTGGAAAATTCGGCCCATTTTGGTCGCCAATCTTGTCTCTTTTACAACAGGGTTGATGCTGATAGGGATATCAAGCTTTTTACCCGCATATGTACAAGGAGTGATGGAAAAAAGTGCAACAATTGCCGGGTTCACTTTGACCGCGATGTCCATCGGCTGGCCTTTGGCATCAACAGCCGCCGGTAAATTGATCATAAAAATTGGCTATCGTTCCACCTCCTTTATCGGCGGCATTTTTCTTGTCGTCGGTGGTGGCTTGTTCGTTACGATTGTACCGTCGGCCGGGCCAATGGGGGCTGCTTTTTCCTCATTTTGTGTAGGAGTCGGAATGGGGCTTACAAGCACCTCGTTTATTGTGCTTATACAAGGGGCAGTTGGTTGGAAACAGCGCGGTATTACGACCGCAGCCAATATGTTTATGAGAAACTTGGGGAATACTGTAGGTGCGGCTTTGCTCGGCGGAATTCTCAATGGCCAGATCCTCCGTTATTTTGCGGAACATGGAGGCAAAACAGGCCAAAACCTTACGCTGGACTCCACCAATATGCTGCTTACCGAGGAACATCGGGCTGAATTGGGCGAATCGCTCAAGCACTTGTTGCAGGAGGGACTGTCCCATTCATTGCATTCCGTATATATAGCGGTGCTTGTGTTTGGTATCATCAGTTTCTTTTTGGTACTTCTACTGCCGAAAAAAAGTAAAGCTGTTGCTTAAGCATTGTACAAGCAATCCGATTGAATGACGCCAAGTGAAACGCTGAAATACTAAATTAAGAGGTTTTTTTATGTCCAACACAGATTTACGTTTTCTAACCGTGCTTGCTGAAGAAATGAATATGCGGAAGGCTGCGGAAAAGCTTTTTGTTTCCCAGCCTGCCTTGTCGCAGCGGCTGCAGAATATAGAAAAGCAATGGGGAACGAAATTATTTATCCGTTCACAGAAAGGTTTGATTCTTACCCCGTCAGGGGAGATTGTCATTAAATTTGCAAAAGAGATGCTGGAGAAAGAAGAACAGGTGGTAGAAGAAATCCAGGCTCTTGAAACGCATGTACACGGGACATTAAAAATAGCCTGTGCTTCGATCGTTGGCCAAAATTGGCTCCCAAAAGTACTGAAGAAATTTGTGAGTTTGTACCCCAATGCGAAAATTTCACTTATTACCGGATGGAGCAGTGAAATCCTAAAGGCGCTTTACGGAGGGGAAGTGCATATTGGCATCATCAGGGGAGCGACGGATTGGAAAAGTTCAAAATATCATTTATTTGAGGACAGTCTCTATCTTGTTGACAAGGAAATCAAAAAAATAGAACAAGTGTTTCAAACCGATCGTCCTTTTATCCAGTTTAAAAGTGATTCGAATTATTATCAGGAGATCCAGGATTGGTGGCATCGCCAATTTCAAACGGCGCCAAAAAGAACAATCGTTGTAGACCAGATCGAGACATGCAAGCAAATGGCATACAACGGAATTGGATATGCCATCCTGCCTGCCATTACACTGAACGGCCCGGATAAAAACATGTTTCAAATCCCTCTCCTTGATGAAAAGGGGATGCCGATCAAACGTGATACATGGCTGCTCGGCTACGATTCCGCTTTTGAATTGAGGCAGGTTCAGGCATTTTTGGATGTTGTCCGTGAATTCAATGAGGATCATGGGGATATTGGCTGAATGCTCAAGTCTTTGATATGACGGTACGGAGCATTTTATTTTGTTGTCGATAAAAGTCATGGTAGACTGAAATAGGTGGAATATTTATCCGTTTTTGTGGGATACATAAGAAGGTGTAAAAAGGCAAGCGCATTAATTAGTAATGATTTTTTATTTAAATTTATTATAATTAATGTTGACTTGTCCTTAGGATTATCCTATAATAACTATTGTGATGAGGTAGTGCACTGAGAAAATACATAGACATTTCTCAGTTAAATAGTAAATTTTTAACGGAGGGATTTTAAATGGCAGAACGTATGGTAGGAAAACAAGCACCGCGCTTTGAAATGGAAGCAGTATTGCCAAACAAGGAATTTGGTAAAGTAAGCCTTGAAGAAAACATGAAAAACGACAAATGGACAGTTCTTTTCTTCTATCCTATGGACTTCACATTTGTTTGCCCAACTGAAATTACGGCCCTTTCCGACCGCTATGACGAGTTCGAAGATTTGGATGCAGAAGTAATCGGTGTATCCACTGATACTATCCACACTCACTTGGCTTGGATCAACACTGATCGCAAAGACAACGGTCTTGGCGATCTGAAATACCCGCTTGCTGCGGATACTAACCATGTTGTTTCCCGTGAATATGGAGTACTGATCGAAGAAGAAGGTATCGCACTTCGCGGATTGTACATCATCAACCCGGAAGGTGAATTGATGTACTCTGTTGTCAACCATAACAACATCGGCCGTGACGTTGACGAAACCCTTCGGGTACTTCAAGCGTTGCAAACTGGCGGACTTTGCCCTGCAAACTGGAGACCTGGCCAAGAAACATTGAACGTTTAATAAAATAGAAAAGCGAAGGCCGCTGTCTAGGGGAGATAAGCGCTAAAGCGACCTCGAGCCGATGGCGGCCGGACATTAACAGGACAGGCACTAATTGTGTCTGTCTTTCATATATCAGAGCTTAAAATTTTCCAAAGAAGAGAGGGATCGCTTTATGAAATTGCGTGAACCAATGCCTGAACTGGAAGGTGCAGCCGAATGGCTTAACGGACAGGTGACAAAAGAAGATTTGATAGGGGAGAAGCCTACATTAATCCACTATTGGTCAATAAGCTGCCACCTTTGCAAGGAAGCTATGCCTCAGGTTAACGAATTCCGTGATGCATATAAGGATAAATTGAATGTTGTAGCCGTTCATATGCCGAGATCTGAAAATGACCTGGACATAGACGAGATTAAAAAAGTTGCAGATGAGCATGATATCACACAGCCTATTTTTGTTGACAGCCAATTGAAGCTGGCAGATGCTTTCCAAAATGAATATGTACCGGCTTATTACGTATTTGATAAAGACGGCCAATTACGCCATTTCCAAGCCGGAGGCGGCGGAATGAAAATGCTTGAAAAACGGGTGAACCGTGTGTTGGGTGAATTGGAGAAAAAAGAATAAAAAGAGGGAAAGGCGCTTTCTACGAAAAGCGTCTTTTCTTATGAAAAAAAGCTAGAGCCGGAAGGCACTTCCTCCGGCTCTAGCTTGAAACAGCGACAATCCGTTCAGGGTGTGTGTAAATATTCAACTGGCCATTCCTTGCAAATCCGATCGCAGTAATGCCGAGATCATGTGCCAAATCTATCCCTAGTGTCGTTGGGGCCGATTTTGAGATCAGTATGCCTGCTCCGATTTTGGCAACCTTCAATACGACTTCCGATGAAATCCTTCCGCTGAAAACGATCACTTTATCTTTTAAGGATATATTATTGATAAGACAATGGCCGAATATTTTATCCAATGCATTGTGGCGGCCAATATCAGAGTAGCTGAAAAGCAGTTCATCCTCGGTGCATAAAGCCGCATTGTGCACACCGCCTGTCAGCTGGAATTCTTCGGAGCTTTTCTGCATTTCTTCCATCAGTTCCAGGCACTGTCCGGCTGAGATTTTTTGCCTGGACATGATCGTTTTTGCTGTTTTGGCATCATTGTAGAAGTAAAACTGCCGGCTTTTGCCGCAGCATGACCCGATCATTCGTTTCGAGTAATATTCTTTGCTGATCACTTGTTTCACTTTCAACTCCACATAGGCAAATCCCTGATGTTCATCTATCTCAAGTGAAGAAATGTCTCCGATGTTTCTGATCATTCCTTCGGATGCCAAAAAGCCGACTACGAGCTCTTTCAAATTCGCAGGGGTGCAAACGACTGTTGCGAACTCTTCATTGTCGATATGGATTGTAAGCGGATATTCTACAGCAGCCTGATCCTCTATTTCAATAAGTGATTTTCCGGTGTATCGCAATACTTGCAGGCGATCCCTGACGATAGGCTCCATACAACCACCTTCTTAGCTAATTACTTGTTCGAGATCATCCATTCGCTTTTCCAAATAGTTGATGTCTTTCTGCGCATTGTACGTGTCTGCTTTTTCAACAACGACACTGATATTATATTCCGGAATTCCGGCGAATTGTTCATAGATGCCTTTTTGCAGCAATACATTACCTTCGGGCCAATATACGGAAATATTGCCTCTTCGTGTGTCGGCAAACCTTGCTTTCCCTTGGAACGTCCCGTATTGATTATAAACAACAATGGCTTCGCCTTCCAATATTCCAAGTTCTTTTGCATCTTCGGGATGTATCAAGACATCGTATCGGTCTGCTGCATTAAAAGGATCTTTCTCGCTGTAGATCATTGAGTTGAATTGTTTGCCCCGTCTTGTCGTAACATAGAAATGTCCATCAGGCTTGCGCAATTCCGGAAGCTCGATTGGCAGAAGGTTGGCTTTTCCGTCTTCGGTCGGACAGATTCCGTCCTCGCACAGCCATGCTCCACCCCATTGAAAAACATCTCCCCGATTTTTCAAATGTTGGATTCCGTCATAATTTGGGTTGGCGATGGCTATTTCCGCCCTTATTTGTTCCGCTTCTGTAAAATTCAGCAAATGTTTTTCCTCAGGTTTGATCCGTGCGGCCAAATCCACGTATATTTCCCATTCGGAGCGGGCTTCTTCGATTCTGGGCCCTTCGATTTCAGGGGAAAAATAGACCATCCGTTCAGTTGAAGTGGATGTTCCGCCGCCGCGCTGTTCATATCTCGTTTGAGCAGGCAGGACAATGACTTCTTCCTTGGCGTCTACAAGCGTGGAAGTATTTAGAATGATGTCCTGATGGACCCTTAAGTCGACACTGCTCAAGCATTCCTCCATAAATGCCGGATCAGGCATCGTTTCAAGGAAGTTGCCGCCAGATGTATAAAAGACTTTCAATTTTTTCTCGTGATCTTCGGGAAGTACGGCATTTTCCAGAGAAACGCCGACAATATCGCCCTGCCATTTGGGGATGTCAAAACCCCAGACCTTTTCCATCCGCTCAATGTTTTCCGGCTCGAAATCTCCTCCGGGAAGAACAAATGGATCGGCTCCCATTTCTCCTGAACCTTGGACACCTGAGTGCCCTCTAATCGGCATCACTCCACAATGTTCCCTTCCGATGAACCCTCTTAAGATTGCCAAGTTGGCCACCTGGGAAATATTATCGGTTCCAAACCGGTGCTGAGTCAATCCCATGGACCAGACAAAAACGCCACTTTTGGAATTGGCAAGCACTTCCGCGAATTCCAGCATTCTTTCCTTTGTGATTCCGGATGATTTTTCAAGCTGATCCCAGCTTTGCTTCTGCACGTGTGCCTTCAAATCTTCATACCCATTTGCATGCTTGCTTACAAAATCATGATCTATCGCCGAGCCGGGCATATTTTCTTCCATTTCAAACCAATGCTTCATGATTCCATTCATGAAGGCGATATCTCCTCCGATATTCACCTGATAAACATCATCGGCTATTTTAGTTCCGAAGAGGGCGGATTCTGCTATCGAAGGTACCCAATACCCCTCCATGGCCGGTTCTTTGTATGGATTGATGCAAATGATTTTTGTGCCTTTTCTTTTTGCGGCATACATGTATTTGGTTGAAACAGGCTGGTTATTGGCAGCAACAGACCCCCAGAAAATAAGGACATCCGTGCCGATCCAGTCTTTATAATTGCAGCTGGATGCTCCGATGCCAAGTGATCTTTTTAGAGCGGTCTTGCTCGGTGAGTGGCAGATTCTTGATGCATTGTCGATATTATTCGTGCCTATGAACCTGGCAAACTTTCCGGCCGTATAATATACTTCGTTTGTGATTCCCCGGGCTGTTAAAAAGAGTGCCATTTGTTTAGGATCGATCGCCTTCACCTTTTTTGCAATTGAATCCAGCGCTTCGTCCCATGATATTCTCCGGAATTTTTTCTCGCCCGGTTTACGCGAAAGCGGATAGGGGATCCGGCCAAGTTTTCTTAATTCAGTGCTGTCCAGTTTTCTCAGTTCATCGATATCCGAATGAAGAATTTCCTCTTTTATGGCGGGCATCGTGTTCAGGCGCAGCACATTTAACCGTGTCGTGCAAAGATGCGGGCCGGCAAGGGTTTGGTCATACAGTCCTGATACTCCAAGCGCACAGCCGTCGCATACTCCCTGTGTCAGGATACGGAAAGCGTACGGCAGGTTATCGCTGTTTTCAAGCACCACCTTCATCGTGTCCCGGATATGCTTCGGTTTGACTTTGCCAAGCCCGAATGGAACCGGGCTTACCCAATGTTTCGGGTCAGGTTTTTTCGGCAATTTGATAGGGCCGTCATGTTTTGTTTTTCCCATTCTCATTCTTCCTTTCTATCTATTTTATAATGAAAAAACCACCGCAAAAACGCCTGAATAAGCATTCTTTGCGGTGGTTAGTCTTTAACAGGTGCGCTGCCAAGTGCCAACTCACTTATTTTGTATTGAATTTTTCTTCCAGGTTCTGATCGAAGATGAAAATTGACATTCCCAGGTCTTTTTCGATGTCTATATCAACAAACAGGTCGAGGAACTTTGCGCCGAGCAGTTCTTCCATTTCGACAGGATGGTTTTTTCGGTACATCTCTTTTACCATCTCCGTTCTGGCGGCCCTGACCATCTGTTTTCCATCTTCTGCGCTTGCGATAAATTTCTCGACCGGCGATAAATTGCCTTCCATTTCGCAAATCGCCCAGTTTTTGCAAAAAGTCGTCTTTATTTTACTGGGACCTTTGCCCATATGGCGTTTTCGAAAAGATCTTACTAAATTACTGAACTCCGCCTCATAATTTCTCATCATCCAATAACCTCTTGTCTTGGTGCATACTACCATTCTACCATGTTTGCAGGATATCTCAACTACCTGTTTAATTGGTTACTAAGTCTTTTTTCTTTTTTACCTTTTTAATGTCAACCCGGATAATAAGTGAAACGGCAAATGCGACGACAAATAATGCTGCAAAGAACAACAGGCTGTTTCCGTAGCTCCCTGTCATATCTTTAATTTTAGCCGCAAACATTGGGCCGGCGATCCCAGCGGCTGACCATGCCGTCAATATATAGCCGTGGATGGCTCCCAGCTGCTTCGTTCCGAATATATCTCCGATATAGGCCGGAATGCAGGAGAAGCCTCCTCCATAGCAAGTCAGGATGATAGCAAGCATGATTTGGAACAAAATGGATACACTTGTAAATGGCAGAAGGGCGAATAAAACGATTTGGATCGTAAAGAAAACCGTATAAGTATTAGGCCGGCCGATATAGTCGGAGGCGGTTGCCCAGCCTATTCGCCCGAGACCGTTAAAGATGCCCAGCACTCCGACCAATGCAGCAGCCTCGATGGATGAAAGGCCGATACTTTCCTGAGCAAGCGGGCTGGCTGCAGATAAAATGGCAATACCGCAGGTGACGTTGATAAACAGCATGATCCATAGATAGTAAAAGCGCGGTGTTTTTACTGCTTCATTGGCAGTCAGCTGGGAAAGATCCGTTGATACTTTTCCTGATTCCACTTTTTCCTTGAAACCTTTCGGCATCCATCCCTCAGGCGGTTTTGCAAGGTAAAGGGAGGATGAAGTCATAATAATAAAATAGACTGCTCCCAAAATAAAGAAGGTATTGGCGATGCCAGCGTTTTTTATGAGGAAATCCATGATTGGACTACTGATGGCTGCCGCAAATCCGAATCCCATGATGGCCATTCCTGTAGCCATGCCCCTTCTGTCAGGAAACCATTTGACAAGGGTTGATACCGGGGCTATATAGCCGACACCCAAACCGATTCCGCCAATGACCCCATAGCATATGTAAAGTAAAGGCAAAGACCCCAGTTTTACTGCGAAGCCTGAGCAAAAAATACCAACCCCAAAAAATATGGAAGAGAGAAGACCTGCTTTGCGCGGACCGTGCTTTTCAACAAAATGGCCTAAAAAGGCTGCTGAAAGTCCCAGGAACAATATAGCAAGGCTGAATGTCAGCTGCACCTGGCTTGCGGTCCAATTAAATTCCTTCATCAGCGGGTTTGTAAAGTTGCTCCAGGCATAGACTGAACCGATTGAAATATGTATGCCGACTGCAGATACAACAATCAGCCATCTGTTTTTCAGTTTCTCCATTATTATACCCTCCTTAATGAAATAGTTCCTGTATTGGTGAAACCGTTAACAACTTATAAAACATCAAAAACATATAGAAGGAATGAGTCATTTTACATAATACGACTTAATATTCAAATAGAAATTATAAAAAGCAAGACCAAAAAACCACCGTCAAATATAGCCTGTCATTGGATAAGGCGATTTGCGGTGGTTAGTCTTTAACAGGTACGCTGTCAAGTGCCAACCGTTCAGGTATTATGTTCATTTCCCAAGCTTCTACATGAATATTGATATTTCGATTTACATGTTAACATATCTGTCACAATTTTAATAGAGAAAAAGGTTAAAAAATTCACATTTTATTCGGGCCATGAATCAGACTCCATAACGCAAGCTTCCCGGGCGGTGTTTACAAACATTCCCCAGGGGTAATCCAATAGTATAAAAAGCAGAAGGAGGTTTTTTCCATGGAAGAAAAATATGTGATAGGTTCCTATGATACGGAACAGGAAGCGGTAAGTGCAGTCGAACAGCTGAAACGGGATGGCTACAGCCAGGACGATATATCCGTCATTAGTAAAAACAGGCAGGAAGTGGACCACATTACTCATGAAACAGATACAAAAGCTCCTGAAGGTGCGGCAACCGGCGCTGCGACCGGCGGTGTGCTTGGAGGATTGGGAGGGGTGCTAGCCGGGCTTGGTACGTTGGCGATCCCGGGAATTGGACCGGTTATCGCAGCCGGACCGATTGTAGCCGGTCTATCAGGGGCTGCTGCAGGAGCGGGAGTAGGAGGGCTTGCCGGTGCTTTGATCGGAATGGGAATTCCCGAAGACGAAGCACACCGCTATCACGACGAAGTGAATAATGGAAAAATACTTGTCCTTGTTGACAAAGCCAAAAGGGAAACATTACCTTAATATCTGAATAAAAAAATCTTCCGTCTGAATGGCGGAAGATTTTTTTAAGAAACGGGCGCCCACGCTTTTCGAATAGTGTAATGGTATAATGGGGATTATTGTAAATGGTTATCATTCGAAGGAAGGTAGATCACATGTCAAGATTGGAAGCTGGAACGGTTGTTCAATTATATGGGGCACGCGAAGTGCCGTTTGGATACTTTTTGACTGATGGGGAAGAGGATGTCCTGCTTCATCACACGGAAGTTCCGGATGGCTTCGATCCACAACAGGAACAGACCGTCTTTTTATATCAGGATCACGAAGGAAGGCTGGCAGCGACATTAAAAATTCCGGAAATTAGAAAAGGGCATTTCGGATGGGCTGAAGTGGTGGAAGTCAAAGAAAATTTGGGTGTTTTCATACATATCGGATTAACGAAAGACATCCTTGTTTCTAAAGATGATTTGCCCGAATTGCTCCGGCTATGGCCCGCAAAGGGCGACAGGCTATATTGCACATTGAAAACAGATAAGAAAAACAGGCTATTTGGGATGCTGGCAACCGAAGAGGATATTCGCAGATTGGCAACACCTGCCGTTAAAAACTTGTTTAATAAAAATGTAAAAGGGACAGTTTACCGTCTTTTGATGGAGGGCTCAAACATTATCACTGAAGAAGGGTATCTTGGTTTCATCCACCATTCGGAGAGAACAAAGGAGCCGCGTCTGGGAGAAATGGTGGAGGGTAGGGTGATTGGTGTCAAGGAAGATGGATCGATCAATATATCCCTTCTTCCAAGGGCACACGAAGCCATTGATGAGGACGCTGAACGCATATACAGCTATCTCGTGGGACGCGGCGGGAATATGCCTTACTGGGATAAGAGCCTTCCACAAGATATAAAGGACCGTTTCCAAATGAGTAAAGGGTCCTTCAAACGGGCATTGGGCAAGCTGATGAAAGAGGGAAAAGTTGTCCAAAAGGATGGCTGGACTCACTTAACTGAAAAGGCCGACCAATGAATTTTTGACATATCATTATTTTTATCCCGCATTAACGGGCAGTGAGACTCCCACCTCAAAACTTTAGATGAATCGGGTAGTTTAGGCGGGAGATCAACTGCGCGTAAAAGCCCGATTCGTTCAACTAACAATCAGTGGGGGATGAAGAAAACCCCCAATGATTGAAGTTTCACTTTATCTTTCAATTCAGCCAGATTTCAAACTTGCGCCGTATCAGCTTTTCATCCCCTAGGGCAAAAAGGATGGACAGGAGATGTCATGAAAGGAAGAAAACAAAAGGCTCGGCAAAAGAACCAGAAGTACTAATCCGACGTGTTCAACGTCGGATTTTTATATTTAAAACCGTATTGTCCTGTGGCGTTGCAGCCTGTTGCTTTTCGTATCTCAGTCTCTGGTCCGAGTGAAAAACACGGCTTAAGGTCGTTTGGCGAAGGCCGTTTATTCTTTAAGATAGAGTCAACAAGTACGAAAGGGGAGATCAAAATGAAAAACCTGCTTACTTTTACTTTGGCTGTCATTTTGGCGATCATCGCTGTTGCAAGCCTGGGAAATATTGTCGGGTTGGCGATTAGCCTGATCATCGTCTATTATTCGCTGAAACAGTTTTTAAAAACCCGCTCCACATGGCAAAAAATTGCCTGGGGGATTCTTGGAGTGATCGGGTTGTCCGGTTTACTGGGCAATTTGCCGGCATTGGCAGGAATAGCAGCCGCTTATGTCCTGTATGTGGGATATAAAAACTGGAAAAAGGAAAAAGCGGAGGATTGTGATACAGAGCACGATCCATTCACGAGCTTTGAACGCCAATGGAATGATCTTGAAAAAGGCCGGACAAAAATTTAAAACAAGGGAGACTGAAAAGATGAACACTTTATTTGAAAAAATTAAGCAAGCCGTAAAAGATGATTTTTATGAAATTGCTGATAAGCAGAAAAAGCCAAATCCAATCTCTTTATTAAATCAATATTTGCGCGAAAGCGAAGCGGAAGTAAAAAAAGCCTCAAAGCTGATAGAAAGACAGAAGCTTTTGAGGGACGAGTTTTACAAAGAGTGGCAGCAGATAGAGAAAATGGCTGAAAAAAGAAAAGAGCAAGGGGAGATTGCCTTAAAAGCAGGGGCAGAGGATTTATCGGAAATTGCATTGCGCGAACAGGCTCAATATGAGGAACGTGCCGAGCGATTGAAACATGCCTATGACAATTCAGTGAACCAATTGGAAGAGCTGGAACAAAAGTACCGGGAAATGAAGTTGAAGCTGAAAGATATGCATATGAAACGATTGGAGCTTATGGGCCAGGAAAACGTCGTCTTAATGAAAAACAAAATGAACAGGGTATTGAAAGAAACCGAATTTGGAATTCCCGCTGAAAATATGGAAAACATCGGAAAGTTATTTGAACGGGAAGAAAAGAAAGCGAATGATGAATATGAGATCAGCATATTTGATGCACGTATTCAGCAGCTGGCAAAAGAATTAAACAAACAAGATTCCGGCGAATTAAGCGATCATTCGTGATAGAATAGAAGAGGATCAGAACTGAGCAATTTATCGATGAGGAGGGACACCAATGAAAAACTTCAGCAGAAACAGCAAAATTGGCTGGGCCATGCTGTTCGCAGGAATTGGAGTGGCGCTGGAGCTTCTGCTCAATTGGAAGCTATTTGTCCCTCTTCTCATCGGTTGTTTCATCATATTTTATTGGAAAAGCCACAAGCACAAAGATTCAAAGAAGATTTATCTGATCATCGGTGTTTCACTTGTTTTTATCCCAATCATATCCACGGCTGTTTTTAAAATTTTCATTATCGCAGCAGCCGTTTATGCACTCATCCAGTATTCAAAAACGAAAAATCAGCCAAAGAGAATAAATGTAAACACAGTCCCGCCCGGCCAAAAGACAAAAGTCCACAGGAAAACACCCTTTATCAAGAACATGCTTTCCGGAAACCGAAGGGTTGTCAATGAAATATTTGAGTGGGATGATATTAATATACAGTGCGGGTTTGGAAATACGATCATCGATCTGGGAATGACCATGCTTCCGCCGGGAGAAAGTGTCGTTCTAATTCGTGGTTTAGTTGGCAATATTCAGCTTATCGTGCCTATTGATGCTTCCGTAACCATTAATCACTCAGCAATCAGCGGCAAATTGAATATATTCAATCAGGAAGAAGAGCTGTTGAATTCCAACGTCATTTACTATTCAGACGGAGATGATAAAACATCCCGGAAAATTAAAATTGTTACAAGTGTCATTTTCGGGGATGTTGAGGTGAGACGCACATGAAAATGGCCAGAACTTTGTCATTTTACTTTGCGTCTCTAGCCCTCTTCGTTTTTCTGTTTGTTCTTTTGATTTTTCTATTCACTGTTGATACGGATTGGTATCAATCATTGATGCAAAAAAATTATTTGCTTGTTCCGAATGTGTTTTTTATCCTCGCCATCTGTTTATTGGTGGGTTCGATCGCCGGTTACATAGTCGGAATCTCTATCGATAAAAAGGTAGAAAAGATTGAATGGAGCCTTTTGGAGCTGGAAGGGGGAAATTATGACCGCGTAACTATTCCGCCCGCAAAAAACGATAATTTTCCGTCAATCTGGCAAGGGATCGATAACATACGAGCCAGGCTAAAAGAGCAAACGCTGTTATATCAAAAATTCACCAACGAACGGGTGAAATGGAACCGCGAATTAAAAGAAGAGGTTCTCACTCAGGAGAGAAATCGGCTGGCAAGAGAGCTTCATGATTCTGTCAGCCAACAGCTTTTTGCTGCAACGATGCTTTTATCAGCAATCAATCAAAGCCCTGATCCAACAAGCGAAACTACTGCAAAACAAAGAGCTTTGGTCGAAGAAATCATAAATGAAGCCCAATCTGAAATGAGGGCACTGCTTCTTCATCTAAGGCCGATTCAGTTGGAAGGCAAAAGCCTTAAAGCCGGGATGCAGGAACTCCTATCCGAATTGACGGCCAAACTGCCTTTGAAGGTTACATGGAATTTACAGGACGTTCAATTGGAAAAAGGAATTGAAGACCACTTATTCCGCATATTGCAGGAGGCGGTTTCAAACACTTTAAGACACGCTAAAGCAAAAACGCTTGAAGTCCATATGATGGAAGTGGATCAATTCGTATTTTTAAAGGTGATTGATGACGGTAAAGGCTTCAGCATGGACGATCAAAAAGCCGGTTCCTATGGATTAACAAACATGAGGGAAAGGGCGTCGGAAATTGGAGGAAATGTCAAGATCGTCAGTTTGCCGGGAAGGGGAACAAGTATCGAAGTGAAAATTCCTCTGCCAAACCAGGAGGGAGGATGAAAAATGATCAAAGTTTTGTTAGTTGATGATCATGAAATGGTCCGAATTGGTGTTTCGGCCTATTTATCAGTTCAAGAGGATATAGAAGTGATCGGCGAAGCGGTGGACGGAAAACAAGGCGTTGACCTTGCCTTGTCGCTGCGCCCGGATATCATATTAATGGATCTGGTCATGGAAGGCATGAACGGAATCGATGCCACGAGAGCAATTCTGGAGGAATGGCCTGAAGCGAAGGTACTGATCGTAACAAGCTTTTTGGATGATGAAAAAGTATATCCGGCACTGGAGGCGGGAGCCGCCGGGTATATGTTAAAAACCTCCAAAGCAAGCGATATAGCAGATGCTGTCAGATCCGCTTACAAAGGACAGAAAGTCCTGGAACCAGAGGTTACGGATAAAATGATGAAAAAGCTGCATCATGGTACAATGCGCCCCCTCCATGACGATTTAACGAACCGCGAAATGGAAATACTCACATTAATGACCGAAGGGAAAGCAAACAAAGAAATTGCGGATGAGCTTTTTATCACTTTAAAAACAGTTAAAACACACGTCAGCAATATATTGAGCAAACTGGAAGTGCAGGACCGGACGCAGGCTGTCATTTATGCTTTTAAAAATGGGGTCATCAGAAAGTAAATTCGTCTTAACAGATGAGTTTGCTTTTTTTTACGGTTTAGCAGTACTTAAGCGATGTTTTGTATGTTAATGACTTCCAAGTATGCTAAAATGGCAGCATAGCAAGAGTGGAGGAATGAAAGTTGAAAAAAGAATTTGCGGTTATCGGCCTCGGGCGTTTCGGCGGGAGCATTGTCCGTTCCCTGACAGAGCAGGGGATGGAAGTAATGGCCATCGATATCAGTGAAGACCGTGTCAATGAATTTGCTTCCATAGCGACACAGGCAGTCATTGCCGACACTACGGACGAAAACGTTTTGAAAAGTTTAGGAATACGCAATTTTGACCATGTCATCGTCGCCATAGGGGATAATATCCAATCCAGCATCCTGACAACGATTATTTTGAAAGAACTGGGTGTTGAACACATAACTGTTAAAGCGCAAAACGATTACCATGAAAAGGTGCTTCGGAAAATCGGGGCAGACCACGTCGTTCACCCTGAGCGCGATATGGGAAGACGGATTGCGCATTATATCGTTTCCACCAATGTCCTCGATTATCTTGAACTGTCGGAGGAATACAGTATCGTCGAAGTGATGGTCAATGATTTGTTGGCAGGGTATACGCTTGTTGAATTGGATATACGGGCAAAATACGGACTGAATATCGTCGCCATTAAAAGGGGAAAAGAAATTATCGTCTCGCCGCAGGCCAATGATCCGTTGCAGATGAACGATATTTTAATCATTATTGGCGCGGATACCGACATTAACCGCTTTGAGAAAAAAGTATTAGTTGAATAAGAAAAGCGCAAGGCGCTCGCTTATCGGCGACAAGCATAAGCCAATCGCTGAAGAAGGCGTAGTTTGCCTTCATCAGCGATTGGCTTATGACCTCGAGCCGATGGCGCCTGAAGCTGGACATATCATATCATCATTTCATATAGAAAACTTGGCCAAATTTTAAACTTTCTAAACAGTAAAAAAGTACCGCCAGCATTCCATGCAGGCGGTACTTTTTATTCACATCACGGATTTAGACTTCCATGATAATTGGCAAAATCATCGGGCGTCTTTTCGTTCTTTCGTACAAGAACGGCAATAATGTGTCCGTAATTTCATTTTTAATTTCAGACCATTGGGTTGTCTTGCGATCCATGACTTTATTTAAATGCTTTGAGAGCATTCTTTGGGCTTCATTGATCAAATCTCCGGATTCCCTCATATAGACGAAGCCGCGGGAAATGATATCGGGTCCTGCCGCAATTTTATACTTGTCCATGTCAATGGATACTACAACGATGACAAGGCCTTCTTCTGATAAGATCCGGCGGTCGCGCAGGACGATATTGCCGATGTCCCCGATTCCGCTACCATCGATATATACAGATCCGGACGTTATTTTACCCGCAACTTCCGCATAATCGGAGCTGAGTGCAAGGACATCTCCATTATCCATGATAAAGCAATTTTCTTCAGGAATTCCGCAGTCAACGGCCAATTGTGCATGCATTTTCTGCATTCTGAATTCCCCGTGGATCGGAAGGAAGAATTTCGGTTTCATGAGCCGCAGCATCAGCTTCTGTTCTTCCTGTCCGCCGTGCCCTGAAGTATGGATATTGTTCAGCGAGCCTGCAATGACGTCGGCTCCCGCACGGTATAAAAGATTGATCGTTCGATTGACACTGTTTTTGTTTCCGGGGATGGGAGATGATGAAAACACAACCGTATCCCCTGGCTGAATTTGTATTTGGCGATGCGTCCCATTGGCGATGCGCGATAATGCGGCCATTGGTTCACCTTGGCTTCCGGTACAAAGGATCGTCACTTTATTTGCCGGCAGCCTGTTAAGCTGCTGCGTATTGATGAATGTATCCTTTGGAGCGCGGATGTATCCCAGTTCTTGGCCGATTTCGATTGCTGCTTCCATACTTCTCCCGAAAACAGCAACTTTTCTGTCATTGGCTACCGCTGCATCAGCAACCTGTTGTAATCTGTGGATATTTGATGCAAATGTTGCAAATATGATCCGGCCGTCCACCTTGCGGAAAATATCTTGAATGCTTGCCCCGACCTTGCGTTCGGACATGGTGAAATGGGGAACTTCCGCATTTGTGCTGTCCGACAGCAGGCAAAGGACGCCTTCTTTTCCGATTTCCGCCATTTTCGTCAAGTTAGCCGGTTCTCCAACAGGAGTAAAGTCAAACTTGAAATCGCCTGTATGAACGATATTTCCGGGCGGGGTCTTTACAACAATCCCGTATGAATCCGGGATGCTGTGGGTTGTCCTGAAAAAAGAAACCGATGTCTTTCTGAATTTGATGACATCCTCTTCTTTGATTTCATAAAGCGTCGTCTTCCTGAGAAGTCCGTGCTCTTCAAGCTTGTTTTTAATCAGGCCCATGGCAAGTTTTCCTGCATAGATAGGAATGTTGACTTGCCTCAGCAGGTAAGGAATCCCGCCAATATGGTCCTCGTGGCCGTGCGTAATGAAAAGTCCCTTCACTTTATCTTCATTTTTGACGATATAAGTGTAATCGGGGATGACATAATCGATTCCGAGAAGCTCGTCTTCAGGGAATTTAATTCCGGCATCGATCAGAATAATCTCATCTTGGAACTGTACACCGTATGTGTTTTTGCCGATTTCACCCAAACCGCCCAGGGCGAAAACAGCTGTCTGATCATTTTTTACAAACTTCATATCCTATACAGTCTCCAATTTAAAGTTCGGACTGTTCTTTTCATATTCAAGATAAGGTCCTTCCAACAGTTGAATGAATTCGATATTGATTTGGCGGTCTTTCAAATGTCGGCGTACCTCGAGCTCACTTCCGGCTTCAACAAACAAAACTTTCGTATTTTCCCGGACAGGCATCTCCGTCATGCTGTCCTGATAGTACACTTTATAAATCATCACTTTCTCTCCTTAGCTCCGTGTTCAAATTCCAATATTCTCTATTATATTAAAAAGCTGCAATGAATGCATGTTTTAACGCGCGGGGATTTTCCAGGGAGGAATGATATATAATAAAAGAATAAGCCCTCTGAAAAAAGAGGGTTTGTAAACGGTGATATTTGAATCATCAGGCAATTGTCTTTTTCTTGAGCAAATCTTTCCATTGTTTTAAAAGCTTCCGTCTTAGCTTCTTAAACATGGTGAATCACTCCTTACATTCATTTTAACCGATTTTTGTCCAAAGTAAAAGCCTCTTGGAATCCGCAGCCTCTTTTTGTGCAAGTTTATTGGTTTTATTATATGCTGAAAATAGGATTCTCCATCATGGATATCATTGGAAATAACAAAGTGGATGTGGTTGAACATGAATAAAATTGTATTTTTTGATATTGACGGTACGTTATTGGACGGGGATAAAAACCTGCCGGCATCAGCCAAGGAAGCGGTTCACACATTGCAGAAAAATGGGATTTATACGGCTATTGCAACCGGAAGGGCCCCCTTTATGATTTCTTCTTTGCTGAAGGAGCTAAATATTGATTCCTACGTCTGCTTCAATGGACAATATGTAGTTTTTGAGAACAAAGTGATTGCTGCAAATGCCATAAACAAGGAGATATTGAAAAATATTGAGAAAACGGCCAACAGGCATGAACATGCCCTGGTTTATATGAATGAGGCGACATTAAAAACAAACACGAAAAACAATGACCGTGTCAGAAAGAGCCTGGGAACACTGAAATTGGCTTACCCCGATTACGATCCTGAATTTTACACGAAAAAAGATATATACCAGGCTCTGTTATTCACCAAGGAGAATGAAGCGGAATATTTATCTTCCTTTCATGAAGTGTCATTCATCAGGTGGCATGAACTGGCGCTGGACATCGTTCCAAAAGGCGGGTCAAAAGCAAGGGGGATCCGGCAACTGATTAAACGGCTCGGTTTCAAAATGGAAGATGTGTATGCATTCGGGGATGGCATGAATGATATAGAAATGCTGCGAGAAGTGGGAACCGGCGTAGCTATGGGCAATGCACATGATGTGGTAAAAGAACATGCGGATATTGTAACAACAGATGTGGAAAATGACGGGATTGTAAACGGGTTGAAGGAAGTGGGCCTGTTGGCTGGATCTTTTGAAACAATGAAATGAAAAAAACCCGGACTAATCCGGATTTAATTTTCGATTGGAATCGCCTCTTCTTTCAGTTGGAACGGATTCTTTTTGTCGATATGGTCATAAAACATGATGCCGTTCAGGTGATCGAGTTCGTGCTGGAAGACGATGGCCGGGAGGCCCCGTAAACGGAGTTTTATTTCTTCGCCCTCCGCATTATAGCCTTTTACCGTAATTCTTGCGTGCCGGAATACATATCCCGGAATACTCCTGTCAACTGACAGGCATCCTTCGCCTGATGTCAAATAAGCTTTTTCAACCGAATGGCTTACAATTTTCGGGTTGATGAACCCATAATTGTACTCCTTTCCTTTATCATCGCTTACACGCATGGCAAACATTCGCTTGGAAACATTGATTTGCGGTGCGGCAAGGCCGACTCCGCCTCTAAGGCCGTATTTTTCACTGATGACCGGATCCTGGCTGTTTTTTAGAAATTCTTCCAAGCTTTTTAATGTTTCTATGTCAGCGGGAGCAGGCGGAAGCGGCACTTCTTTAGCGACTTTTCTTAAAGTGGGATGCCCGTCCCGGATAATATCCTTCATTAGCAGCATCGTATTTCCTCCTGAAATGTTCTCTTGTAAACATCAGTTTACCAAAAAAAATAGTGCCTGCAAACAAGATGTTCCGGCCTATGGCGCCACTTATATTGTATGCTGACAATAATCTTTTTTGCCTTAGGCGATAAGTTATTTCACAAACGATTTGCTCGCCTCAACTACGAGCTGAATATTATATTTTCTAATTCTCCTCATGAGCAACGATTGTGTAACGCCTAAATATTTGGCCGCTTTTCTTGTCGAGTTTTCTTTTTCAAGAGCATCGATGATCATCTTTTTTTCCATTTCTTCCAGTATTTCTGGCATTGTTGCATGATTTGAATGAGATGGTGAACTTGAAAGCATATTCCGCCGGATCATTTTCTGAGGCAGGTCCTTTTCCTCAATGACTTTATCCTCTGATAATATCACAAGGCGTTCGATTAAATTTTCCAGCTCCCGTACATTTCCCGGCCAGGAATATTGCAAAAAGTTTTTTAACACTCCCTCTGAGAAGTGTTTGCTTTTATTGTATTTCCCATTGTACAGATCCAAAAAGTAAATGGCCAAATCTTTGATATCATCGCGGCTTTCCCGTAAAGCCGGCATCTTCACTGTCAGTATATTCAATCGGTAAAATAAATCCGAACGAAACGTCCCTTCAGCAAGCATACCTTCTAAATCCCTGTTGGTTGCTGCAATAATCCGTACATCTGCATATCTTGGCTCTCTTGCACCGATCGGCATATATGTTTTCGATTGAAGAAAATGTAATATTTTTGTCTGCAAGTGTATTGGCATCTCGCCGATCTCATCTAAAAATAACGTTCCAGTTTCGGCTGCCTGAATCAACCCCTGTTTTCCTTTTGAAGTTGCTCCTGTAAAAGATCCTTTCTCATAACCGAATAATTCGGATTCCAAGAGGGAGTCTGGTAAGGATGCACAATTAATCTGTATGAAAGGTCCGTTTTTTCTTTTGCTTAACATATGAATCTTTTCTGCGGTCAAGCTTTTGCCCGTCCCCGTCTCACCTACGATTAAAGCTGTTGTATCAACAGCGGCAATTTTTTCGATAATTTTTCTGGCACTCACACGGCTCTTGCTTTTCCCGCCAAAGTTAACATATTCAGCTCTATTGCTATTCTTTTGCATGTTTGTCAACTTTCTAATTTGGGCACTGTACTTTTCCAATAACTCTTCAATTTCCTGGAGTTTTGATGTGTTTTTTACTGCGTCCGTAATATCGCGCAAATGTGCGACGGCAGCAATTACCTTTCCATCTTTATTTTTTACTAAATGCCCTGTTGCAATATATTTTTTTCCATTGCCCACGGTTTGAACAGTACTGACATTTTTACCTTCCTCAAGGGTCATTCGCAATACGGAAGGTTCGAATAAACCTTCCTTTTCCAGATCTCTTACGTTTCTACCGGTAATTTTATTTCTAGGAATGCCGTGCATCTCTTCACTTGCGGAATTCAACCAAAGCGTTGTTCCTTCATGATCCGTAATTAAGATTGCATCTTTAATGGATTCTAAGATGTCAACGAATAATGCCGGGTTTTGATGGCTTAGTTCAAACAGCTTCTCCAAATCTTTTTCCTCCATTCCTCCAATAGAGTCTATTTCGATTCAGTATGATCTAATATAAAAATATCGACAAAAAATCGAATTGATATCGAATCAGGTGAGTTGATTATTTTAAAATTGTACTTTTTTAGTGCAAGATTTTCAATTGATTTTTGAGAAACAGACCAATATTAGGTCCAATAAATAAGTTTTATTTGGCACGCTTCTTGCAATACTAAAAAGTCGGGAGGTGACGTTTAATCAATAACGAAAAAGTTCCTCACCGGGAAGAGACAGTCAAGATGTGGTTTTAAAAAAGAAAGCATAGCACAATGGCCCATAGCGGAGCAGCATTGCTCGAATTATTTTTACGATTTGCAAACCGAAAGAAAGATTACAAAGGTAAGGAGAAGACATACGTGATGAAAGCGGAAACCGACTTAACTTTACAAAAAATATTTAATCAGATAGACACATCGTGGGATGAAGAAGTCTCATTTTTGCAAAAGATTTGCCGATTCCCGTCAACTCTTGGCAATGAGGCACCGGTCCAGCACTTTATTGCTGATTTTTTGGAAAAAGAAATGAGCTTGGATGTAACTAAAGTGATCCCTGATCCCGAAAAGCTGTCCTCGCACCCCGGTTATTCAGATTCCGACTGGTCATATGAGGATAGGCCGGTTGTCATCGGAGAGTATCGCACTGAAGGTGAAAAGAAAGGAAAAAGCGTGATCTTTCAGGGGCATATAGACGTTGTCAGTCCGGAACCTGTTTCGTTTTGGGAACATGATCCATGGGGTGCTGAAATCGTCGGCAATAAAATGTACGGCCGTGGAACTGCTGACATGAAATCAGGTGTGGCTGCTATGATCTTTGCGTTAAAAGCTGTTCGCGACGCAGGCATCAAGCTTTCATCAGACGTCATTATCAAAACGGTAACAGAAGAAGAGTGTACGGGAAATGGTGCCCTTGCAGCGATAGAAGCAGGATTTAAAGCAGATGCAGCTCTTATTCCCGAGCCCGTACTTGGACAAAAGGGACTAACCGCTCAAGTTGGGGTGATATGGGTCAGGGTGAAAGTCAAAGGTTTAGGTGCACATACTGAAAGGGCTGACAAAGCTGTAAACTCTATTATGGAAGGGTATAAAATGATCAATGCCCTTTTGGATTATGAAAAAGAGCTGAACAGCAGAGAAAGGCATAAGGACTTTGCTGATCACCCTCATCCGTATAACATCAATATTGGAAAAATCCATTCAGGAGATTGGCCTTCATCGGTTCCTTCCGAATGTACTGTTGAAGCAAGAGTCGGATTTCCTCCGGGGGTAAAACCGCAGGATGTAAAGGACGAATTAAAGGCTTATTTGTTGGCGGCTGCAAAAAAGGATGAGTGGTTAAGAGAAAATCCGCCGGAAATTTCATTTTACGGCTTCCATGCGGAAGGGTTTTCAATTGATCCGAATCAAGAGCTTTTCGATGTTTTAAACGAGGCTCATATGGCCGTTGTAGAAGAACCAATGGAAACTGGATCATTCACAGCCACGACTGATGCGAGATTTTATAACCTGTACTATGATATTCCTTCCACTTGCTATGGACCGACAGGCGATGGGCTTCATGCGCCAAATGAGTGGGTTGACCTTGACAGTGTCAAAACGGTTACAAAAACGTACGCTGCATTTCTGCTTAAGTGGTGTGGATATAGTAACTAGATGGTCGGGGAGCAACCGAGCGAAAAAGGCTGGGTGATCTCCCGATTTGTCCATTTCGAAGATGCAGAAAGGGATGGAAAGAATTTTATCCAAGGGATAAGATTGGGACCTTTAGTAATCGGTATTTATGGAATGATAAGTAATAATTCAGCTAAAGAATTTTAACTAAAGAGATGGTGAAAAGAAAAAATGTCAACTGAAATAAATCACGAAAATTTAACTGAAAAACAGCGAAACAGCCAGGCTAAAAGAGCCGCTCTTGCCAGCTTAGTTGGAACAACAATTGAATGGTATGATTTCTTTCTTTTTGGAACAATGGCCGCTTTGGTCTTTCCGAAATTGTTTTTTCCGGGTAATGATCCGTACGTTGGGCTGTTGCAATCATTCGCCGCACTATTTGTAGGATTTGCTGCCCGTCCGCTTGGGGCTGCCTTTTTCGGTTACTTTGGTGACCGCATTGGACGGAAAGCTACTTTAGTTACAACACTTCTGTTAATGGGAATAGCCAGTATGCTAATCGGATTATTGCCTTCATACCAAACCGGGGGTATTATTGTAACGATTTTGTTGGTGTTTTTCCGCTTTTGCCAAGGCTTCGGTGCCGGGGGTGAATGGGGAGGGTCGGTCGTCCTCTCTGTTGAATGGAGTCCTAAGGGAAAAAGAGGTTTAATGGGAAGTATGACGCAAGTTGCATCGCCTATTGCCCTGCTCTTATCGTCAGGCGTTGTTTCCCTCACGATTTTTTTAACAGGGGATAGTTTCCATGTTTGGGGATGGAGGATTCCTTTTCTTGTCAGTATCATACTTGTTATCATCGGCTTTATCATTCGTCGTGGTGTAGCGGATTCTCCACAATTTACAAAAATGAAGAAAGAAAATCGTCTATCAAAACAACCTGTTCGGGATGTATTTAAAAGATACCCCAAAACAATATTGTTGGTCATCCTGGCCAGTTTAGCCCAAGGAGTTCCTTTTTACGTCTTTACTACTTTTGCCATCAGTTATGGGTCAGAACAATTGCAAATAGAAGAACAGTTTCTGACGAATACACTTATGGTGGTATCAGTAGTTGAGATCCTTGTCATCCTTTACGCAGCTCATTTATCAGATAAGTTCAATAGAAAATCTATATTTTACGCAGGAGCTATTGTAACTGTATTGATGGCCTTCCCATTCTTCTGGCTTTTTGATACAAAGGTCGCGTTTTTAGTTGTTCTTGCGATGAGCCTTGCCATTATTGGTGCTGGAACAGTCTATGGTCCTTTAGCCGCATTAATTGCCGAGTGTTTCCCTGCCGAGCTTCGGTATAGCGGAACGTCACTGGGTTATCAGCTTTCAGCTGCCGTTCAAGGAATATCACCTATGCTATGTGTGTATTTATTAAATACCTTTAATAGCACAGCACCTATCAGCATCTATCTTATTGTTGCTTCTCTGCTTGCTATTGTGGCCGTTGCCAACTTAAAAAAGGCTAAATATATGGATGCGGATATGGCTAGCTAATTAATGATGTATGTCCTTGTGTTTGTTTCTTAAGTATATAAATCCTAAAATGTCATATTTAATGGAAAAAAGGCTGCTACCTTCAATGATGTGTAGCAGCCTTTCGCTTTCCTGGAACGGGGTGCCTGAAATTCCAATTGAAGAACGATAAATATAAACCTTCCATTCCTTAAAGCCACGTTTATCAGCTCCTTTCGATAATGCCTGTTGTCAATTCCTGTTTCTCCCTTTATAGTAGAAACTATCGTAACGATGGGAGGAATACCGGTGAAAAAACGTCATTTAGCTGTAATACTGCTTGCATCCGCAACTCTCTTATCGGCATGTGGGACCCCGGAGGAGCAAATACATAAGAGCCTTGAAGAGACAGTCGTTTTGGAAAAAGACTTTGAAAAACAGCAAAAGCCTTTGATGAAACTGGAAAAAGAAGAAAAATCACTGTTTGATGAAATCATGAACCTGGGGATGAAAAAGTTCGATGAAATCGTTGCTCTATCCGACAAGGCTCTTGCCAATTTAGATAAACGCGAAGAACTTTTAGCCAAAGAGGAAAAAGCGATGGCAGCTTCAAAAAAAGAATTCGACAACATCGATCATTTAATTGATAAACTGAAGGATGATCAGTTAAAGGGAAAAGCGAAAGAACTGAAAAAGCTGATGAATCGGCGCTACGACAGCCATGAGCAGCTTGTAAAAGCTTATAGGGAAGCAATCAAGGAAGACCGTAAGATTTATGAAATGATGAAAGACAAAGAATTGAAGCTGGAAGACCTGGAAGCTCAGATTGAGACCGCCAACAACGTACAGGAAGAAGTTCTGAAGGCAAGTGAGCAGTTCAATAAATTTACAGATCAATTCAATGAAGAGAAAGAAAAACTTTATAAAGAGGCAGGCATCACCAATGATTAGCGCTGCTTTGAATACGGGGAACGAGTGTGTCGTTCCCTTTTTGCATTTAAAGAAAAGAACTATATACCCTCAGCTGAAGGAGGCGCCTGCGGTTTCCAGAATGAATATGTTGTATAACACGCCTAAACTTTTTCTTTTGTATATGAAACAGTGATGTCGCTTTTTATAATACAGATATAGTTAAGGCTCTTTCCAAGTTAAAAGTGGTATGCCTTTTAATATTATAATCCTTGACTTAAAGGGCGTTGTCATGTAATCTAAAAAACGAGATATACAAATGATTGTATTATAAAACGGCAAAAAAATAACTGATACAGTTTGGGATTTGAGAAATACGGCTGGTTTTTAGGACAGCATTTGTGGAAAACATATAGGAATAGGCCTTTTCATTAGTTGAACATGCCGTTTAGGGTACTCTAAAAGAATAAAAGCCAAAATCAAAAAAATAAAGGAAGGATTGGTGGTTTTGATGGCTTCAAAGGCGAAGGCAGCTCAAGTTGATGCGGTTAAAACGCTGGAAAGCATTGAAGAAAAGTTTGAAATGGTACAAGTTTTAAATGAAAAAGGTGAAGTGATCAATGATAAAATGATGCCGGATCTTTCCGATGAGCAGCTGGTGGAGCTTATGAGCCGGATGGTTTACACGCGTATTTTGGACCAGCGCTCTATTTCCTTGAACCGTCAGGGACGCCTGGGGTTCTACGCTCCTACTGCGGGACAGGAAGCGTCAGCTATCGCTTCTCATTTTGCGCTTGAAAAAGAGGACTTTATATTGCCCGGATACAGAGATGTGCCTCAAATTATTTGGCACGGGCTTCCTTTATATAAAGCATTTTTGTTTTCGAGAGGCCATTTTGCCGGAAACCAGATTCCCGAGGATGTCAATGTGATTCCGCCTCAAATTATTATTGGCGCCCAATACGTCCAGACAGCAGGTGTGGCTCTTGGGCTGAAGAAGCGAGGGAAGAAAGCGGTGGCCGCTACATACACAGGTGATGGCGGTTCTTCACAGGGTGATTTCTATGAAGGCATTAACTTTGCCGGCGCATTTGGTGCTCCTGCGGTTTTCATTGTTCAAAATAACCAGTTCGCCATCTCCACTCCGCGTGAAAAACAGACAGCTGCAGCAACAATTGCCCAAAAGGCAGTCGCTGCCGGCATTCCAGGAGTTCTTGTTGACGGGATGGACCCGCTGGCGGTATATGCTGTCGTTCGTGAAGCAAGGGAGCGCGCTATCAATGGTGAAGGACCGTCCTTGATTGAAACACTCTGCTACAGATACGGCCCACATACGATGGCAGGGGACGATCCGACCCGTTACCGTACGTCTGATACAGACAATGAATGGGAGAAGAAAGACCCGATTGTCCGTTTCAGAATATATTTGGAAGGCAAAGGCCTTTGGAGTGAAGAGAAAGAGAATGAAGTGATAGAGAAGGCGAAAGAAGAAATCAAAGAGGCGATCAAGAAAGCTGATGATACTCCGAAGCAGAAAGTGACAGACTTGATTTCAAACATGTTTGAAGAGCTTCCATATAATCTGCAAGAGCAGTATGAAATATATAAAGAGAAGGAGTCGAAGTAAGCCATGGCGCAAATGACAATGATTCAAGCAATAACGGATGCGCTTCGCACCGAGCTGCGCAATGATGAAAACGTCCTTGTGTTTGGGGAAGACGTAGGGGTAAACGGCGGCGTTTTCCGTGCGACGGAAGGGTTGCAAAAAGAGTTTGGGGAAGAACGTGTATTTGACACTCCTTTAGCCGAATCCGGTATTGGCGGCCTTGCCATCGGACTTTCCACTCAAGGTTACCGCCCGGTTCCGGAAATCCAGTTTTTCGGGTTCGTCTATGAAGCGATGGACTCCATCAGCGGACAAATGGCACGCTGGCGTTACCGTACAGGCGGCTCTTATCATGCGCCGATTACAATTCGTTCACCTTTTGGCGGCGGTGTTCATACCCCTGAGCTGCATGCAGACAGCCTGGAAGGGTTAATGGCTCAGCAGCCCGGTTTAAAAGTGGTCATTCCATCAACTCCTTATGACGCCAAAGGCTTGTTGATCTCTGCCATCCGTGACAATGACCCTGTCATTTTCCTTGAGCACATGAAGTTGTATCGTTCCTTCAGGCAGGAGGTCCCTGAAGAAGAATACACCATTCCGCTTGGAAAAGCAGAAGTGAAAAAGGAAGGAAAAGACTTGTCGATCATCACATACGGTGCGATGGTGCATGACTCCATCAAAGCGGCGGAGGCACTTGAAAAAGAGGGACATTCAGTGGAGGTCATTGATCTTCGCACAATCAGCCCGCTTGACATTGAAACGATCATCAAATCAGTTGAAAAAACAAATCGGGCGATTGTTGTGCAGGAGGCGCAGAAACAAGCAGGAATTGCAGCGAATGTTGTGGCGGAAATCAATGATCGTGCCATTTTGAGTTTGGACGCGCCTGTTCTCAGGGTGACAGCTCCGGATACCGTGTATCCTTTCTCCCAGGCAGAACCGGTTTGGCTTCCGAACCACAAGGATATAATTGAAACTGCAAAGAAAGTGCTTGAATTTTAAAAACAAAGGCGCAAGCGCCTGTTTACGACGGTCTATCCGAAATATGAATAACAGGAGGGTGAAATACATTGTCATTCCAATTTAGGCTCCCTGACATCGGTGAAGGAATCCATGAGGGCGAGATTGTCAAATGGTTCGTGGAACCGGGCAAAAAAGTAGAAGAAGATGATGTGTTATGTGAAGTGCAAAATGATAAGGCAGTGGTTGAAATACCATCACCTGTTGCCGGGACGGTTGAAGAAATTCTTGTTCAAGAAGGCGAGACGGCTGTTGTCGGCGACGTGCTGATCAAGTTTGATGCACCAGGCTATGAAGACCTTCAATTTAAAGGTGCCCACGGCGAAGATGAAACCGAAGCGGACGTGCAATCAACAGCCGAATCAGGACAAGATATCGACAAAGAGGAAGTAAAGGAAGAGGCCGAGCAAAAGGAAAAGGCGGAGAAAACCGGAGCCGGAGACCAGCCGGAAGCCAAAGAGGAAGAGGCTTCAGACAAAAGGGTCATTGCCATGCCTTCCGTCAGAAAATATGCGCGTGAGAAAAACGTGAACATACAGGCTGTCAGCGGTTCCGGAAAAAATGGACGGATCTTAAAGTCTGACATTGATGAATACTTAAATGCACCGGCGGAAAAAGAATCAGCGCCCGAAGCAGAAGAAACACCGAAACAAGAGGAGAAGCAACAGAAAAAAGCTCCTGTTGTCCCGGAAGGCGACTATCCGGAAACAAGGGAGAAAATGAGCGGTATCAGAAGGGTGATCGCCAAGGCGATGGTCAATTCCAAACATACCGCACCGCACGTTACCCTTCTGGATGAAGTCGATGTAACTGCACTTGTTGCACACCGCAAGAAATTCAAGGGGATTGCAGCTGAAAAAGATATTAAACTGACTTACCTTCCATACGTTGTAAAGGCTTTGGTAAGTGCATTGCGTGAATACCCTGCATTGAATACATCCGTTGATGATGAAAAAGAGGAAATCATACAAAAGCATTACTACAATATTGGAATTGCTGCTGATACGGAAAGAGGTTTGCTTGTTCCGGTCGTAAAACGGGCAGATTCCAAGTCGGTTTTTGCTATTTCCAAAGAAATCAATGAATTGGCAGATAAAGCAAGAACAGGAAAATTGAGCCCGAATGAAATGAGCGGCGGTTCCTGCACAATCACGAATATCGGATCTGCAGGAGGACAATGGTTTACACCTGTCATCAATCAACCGGAAACAGCCATTCTCGGAATCGGCCGCATTGCGGAAAAACCGATAGTGAAAAATGGTGAAATTGTTGCCGCACCTGTGTTAGCATTATCATTGAGCTTTGATCATCGGATTATTGACGGCGCTACTGCGCAACAGGCATTAAACCACATCAAGAGGCTGTTAAGTGATCCCGAACTTTTACTAATGGAGGCGTAAAGTATGGTAGTAGGTGATTTTCCAATTGAGACAGACACGATTGTAATTGGTGCCGGGCCTGGCGGATATGTGGCAGCCATTCGGGCAGCACAGTTAGGCCAAAAAGTAACGATTGTTGAAAAAGGGGAACTGGGAGGAGTTTGCCTGAATGTAGGATGCATTCCTTCAAAGGCTTTGATATCAGCTTCCCACCGTTTCCACGAAGCCAAAAACTCAGAAGACATCGGAATCAAAGCGGAAAATGTCACACTTGACTTTGGAAAAGTCCAAGAATGGAAATCCGGAGTGGTTAACAAACTGACCGGCGGTGTCCAAGGGCTTTTAAAAGGAAATAAAGTCGACATTGTCAAGGGAGAAGCTTATTTCGTTGATGAACACAGCATTCGTGTGATGGATGAAAACTCTGCACAAACATACACATTCAAAAATGCCATCATAGCGACCGGATCTCGTCCTGTTGAGATTCCAGGCTTTAAATATTCAAAGCGCGTGCTCGATTCAACAGGAGCCATCAATCTTGATGAGCTTCCAAAAAGTCTTGTTGTCATCGGCGGGGGATATATCGGTGTCGAACTTGGATCTGCCTATGCAAACTTTGGCACGGAAGTGACGATCATTGAAGGCACAAAGGATATTCTTGGCGGATTCGAAAAGCAAATGACTGCGCTTGTCAAACGCAACTTGAAAAAGAAAAATGTAAATATTGTTACTAACGCCGAAGCAAAAGGCGTTGAAGAAACAGACGAGGGAGTAAAAGTGACATATGCTGCTAAGGGTGAGGAACAGACGGTCGAGGCAGATTATGTCCTGGTGACGGTTGGAAGAAAGCCTAACACGGACGAACTTGGACTGGAGCAGGTCGGAGTAAAAATCGATGACAAAGGACTTATTGAAGTCGACAAGCAGCGCAGATCCAATGTTCCAAGCATTTTTGCGATCGGTGACATTGTTGATGGGCCTAAGCTTGCACACAAAGCTTCCTACGAAGGAAAAATTGCTGCGGAAGTTATTGCAGGGCAATCCTCTGAAGTCGATTATATCGGCATACCGGCAGTCGTCTTTTCAGAGCCTGAATTGGCTTCAGTCGGATATTCCGAACAGCAGGCAAAAGATGAAGGAATTGAAATTGAAGCAGCCAGATTCCCATTTGCAGCAAACGGCCGTGCGCTGGCGCTCAATGAAACAGACGGTTTCGTAAAACTGATCACTCGTAAAGAAGATGGATTGATCATTGGCGGGCAAATTGCAGGAGCCAATGCTTCCGATATGATTGCCGAAATCGGGCTTGCCATCGAAGCGGGCATGACAGCAGAAGATGTGGCTATGACCATTCATGCTCACCCGACACTCGGAGAAATGACAATGGAAGCCGCAGAGGTTGCTCTCGGAACTCCTGTTCATATCATGAAATAATGTTTTTCAAAAACCCTTTGGAACTCCAAATTCCAAAGGGTTTTTTCATATAAAAAGGTTTAATTTGCCCCAGAGAGTGCATATTATCAATAACAGGGTGCTTGTTATATCCTTAAAAGTTGGTGACCTGTCAATGAAAAAATATGTGGCACTCATATTGCAATTGATGATCTGGAGCGGCTTCACTCTTGTGGAATGGTTGTCGGGGCGTGACCATATTCTTGCAAAGGCCATATTATTTTCCGTGTTCTTTTATCTTGCGTTTTTGCTTGCAAGAATGATAGTCAAATCAAATAGGACTACTATTTTTATTACGGTGGCAAGCTTGAGCGCTTATGCCGGGATTCATCTGTTATTGAATACGTTATACAGATCGGCGCTTTTTTACTGAGTAAGAAATCATAAGATTTTTTAGCTATAAAATTTTGAACAAAGCCTTTTGTTGTCTAGCTCCAGCGCCTACCGACTAGCAGACTTCGCACCTCCTCCTACGATAAGTCAACATCGGCTCGTTCCTCGCCGTGTTTCCTTTATCTCGTCGGAGGCACTCCAGTCTGTACGTCGATGGGCAAGGCGCTTGCGCTTTTCTTAATCGGTGAAGGTTTTACAATATCTATCAAAGGACAGAAAAGTTATAATAGAGTAAATTCATATTTTGATTGATTTGAGAGGAGAAGATAATGAGGAAGTTTTTCACCATGACAGCGGCAATTCTGCTTCTGGCTGCTTGCGGTGCGGAGAAAGCGGCGCATGAGGACAAGCAGTCTGGAGATGAAGCAGCTAAACAGGAAACCCGCGAGCATAAGCAGGGGGCGGAGAATAAGGAAGAGGACAAGCCAAAAGAAGAAAGCACGAAACAGGAGGAAGCCGTCGCTTCACCGGAATATAAATTGAATCAAAACACATTTGCTTTGGAGCCGATCGGAGAGGCAAACCCTAAAGTAGTGCTATTAACCATTGATGATGCGCCTGATGAACATGCATTGGAAATGGCCAAAACCTTGAAGAAGCTGAACGCGCCGGCTATTTTTTTCGTCAATGGCCATTTGATCGATTCTCCTGAAAAAGAAACGGTGATCAAAGAGATACATGATCTTGGATTTATGATCGGAAACCATACATATTCGCATAGCGACCTGACAACCCTTCCTGAGGAAAAACAAGGGGAAGAGATTTTGTCTGTAAATGATAAAGTTGAAAAAATAATAGGGGAAAAGCCGAAATTTTTTCGCGCTCCTTTCGGCAAGAATACAGATTACAGCAGGAAGATTGCCGAAGATGAGAACATGCTGCTGATGAATTGGACATATGGCTATGACTGGGAGAAAGAGTATATGACAGGTGACGCCATCGCACATATTATGGTCGATACACCGCTGCTGCAGGACGGGGCCAATTTGCTCATGCATGACCGTGAATGGACGAATGACGGCCTTGAAAGGATTGTTGACGGTCTGCGTGATAAAGGGTATGAACTCCTTGACCCTGCTCTAATTGATACAAAAACTGAATAACCTCTTATTCTGTGAAATGTGTCATACAATTTAGGCTTGATAATCAAGATGTGTTATATTATTATGAATTTAATGAATCATTTTCAAGCCTTTTCACAGGAAGGGATGGAGAAGATGGGAATTATCATCTGTCAGGATTGCAATGCAACCATCGATTATTTTGAGGATGACAAAGTGACAAAATTGTATTCCTGCTGCTGTGAATGCAATGAAAAAACAGATGAACAATAACTGGAATGAGGAGCATCCCGGACGGGGCGCTCCTTTTATTTTAAAAATCTGCTTCAATTAAAACGACAAGGGAGAGGTTAAGGGATGGAAAAGTGGAAAACAAGAGTGACAGATTTACTTAATATCAAGTATCCGATTGTACAAGGCGGATTGGCTTACCTGGCCTATTCTGAATTGGCGTCTGCGGTTTCCAATGCCGGCGGCTTGGGACAAATAACAGCCATGTCGCTCTCAACTGTTGATGAACTGAAAGAAGAAATAAGGAAAACAAGAACAATGACCGACAAACCATTTGGGGTTAATTTTGCGATCGGACAGCACGGGCGCCGCTTTGAACATATGCTTGAAGCCGCGATTGAGGAAGAGGTTGAAGTGGTTTCTGTTACAGGCGGAAACCCATCCGGATTTTTTAAAGAACTTGAAGGGGTAAATGTAAAAAAACTTGTCCTTGTTGCAGCGAAGCGCCAGGCCGTGAAGGCGGAAGAACTGGGGGCAGATGCTGTCATGGTGGTCGGCCAAGAGGGTGGAGGGCATATCGGCAGGGATGATACCGGCACATTTGTCCTCATTCCATCTGTTGTCGACGCTGTGACAATTCCTGTTATAGCTTCCGGCGGGATAGCGGACGGCAGGGGTCTTATGGCGGCATTGAGCCTCGGGGCGGAAGGAATAGAAATGGGAACGAGGTTCATAGCCACAAAGGAATGCGTTCATGCTTCAAACCGATATAAGCAGGCAATAATTGACGGATCCGAAACAGATACTGAAATTATCAAAAGAACGCTTAAAGCTCCTGGGCGTGTAATCTCGACCCCATGGTCCAAAAAGATCATCGAACTCGAAGAAGCGGGTGCCGGCTACGAAGAGCTGAAGCCGTATATTAGTGGAACAGCCAACAAAAAATATATTTACGAAGGCAATCCGGAGCAGGGATTCGGCTGGGCAGGACAGGCAGCAGGGTTGATACATGAAGTTTTAAGTGTCGATGAGCTTATACAAACAATGATGAGTGAAGCGGAAAAAATTCGTTTGAAATGGAGTGTTCATTAATGGATTATCAATATCCGATATCCCATCTCTGGTCGACTGAAGAGATAGTGGATGTCATCCATTTTTTTCAATCAATAGAAAAGGCGTATGAGAAAGGAATTGAAAAAAGCTCACTGATAGAAGCGTATCGGCGTTTTAAAGAGATTGTGCCGGGGAAAGCAGATGAAAAGAACATTTGTAATGAATTCGAAGAGGTGAGCGGCTATTCGGCATATAATGTTGTCCAAAAAATGAAACAGGCAGCCCCCGGTGAAACAATTCGTTTATAGCAAGGAGCCAACATTAGACAGAAAGCATCATGTGTTTAATATTATCGACAAACGGGTACTAAATTATTAAGCGGAACTCATTCATTCAACATCCTGGGTAAGTGCACAATTTTGTTACCGGCAATCAGTCGGCAACATACGATAAAGTAAGCGAATAGAGATAAGGTAAGCACTTGCAAACTAATCCCGGAAGGAGTGTTTTGTCAATGAAGCAAGTCGTCAACGCTTATCGAAAGAAGTCAGTGGATAAACAGAAACTTGCTGTCCTTCACCTGGAATTAAACTATGAACTCGCTGTTTTGTTTGATGCAATGCAGGAAAATAACGAAGATATGAAGACAAAAGCAAAGCGCAAATTGGAAAGAATCCGTTCTGAATTAATAAAGATGGAAGCATTGTGATATTGATCCAGATGAAAATAATAACTGATTCTAATGGCGAACTCCCTTCATGTTTTAAAATGAAGGGGTTCGTCTTTTGTTGCCGGACAGGATAGTATAAAATGATCCTGTTTCTTATAAACTTGAAATGATAATGGATATTCAATAAGCTGGGTATTGAAGAAGGAAAGACTGATCGGAGGATGACAATGGCAAACTGGACATTGATAGATAAATATGCCAAAGCATGGCTTCAGGAGGCGGGCACAAGAATTGTCTCTTCATTCGCAACAGCACCTGAAGTCATGACAAAATCGAACCCGGATGATCTCGTAACAAATATAGATCAAGAAACGGAACAGTTTTTCACAAAAAAAATAAGGGAAGCATTTCCTGATCACTATATTTTGGGCGAAGAAGGCTTTGGAGATGACCCGGCCGGGTTATCCGGGATCATTTGGATTATAGATCCAATCGACGGCACTACCAATTTTGTTCACCAGCAGAGAAATTTCATGATCTCCATCGGAATTTACGAAAATGGAAACCCTAAATTAGGATATGTATATGATGTTGTGTATCAGGAGCTATATTATGCCAAAGCAGGTGAAGGCGCCTTTTGGAATGATAAGAAGCTTCCGCCATTAGAAAAGGTGCCTGTAGAAAAAGCATTGATCGGGATCAATTCAACGTGGCTTGTTTCCAACAGGCTGATTGATCCCAGAGAGACTCTGATACCGCTTGTAAACGATGCAAGGGGAACACGATCGTACGGCTCCGCTGCACTTGAGTTTGTATTTGTTGCTACCGGAAGGCTTGATGCCTACATAACGATGCGGCTTTCACCGTGGGACTTCGCCGGGGGGAAAATCATTGTTGAGGAAGTTGGCGGGAAGGTGACAAATTTAAAAGGGGAGCCGCTGAACATTTTGGAAAGAAATCCGATCGTTGTAGCAAAACCGGGGCTCCATGAAAAAATCATTCAAAAATATTTATCAAAAGGTTTATAGAAGAAACGGTCCAGTTATGGCAGCTGGACCGTTTCTGTATGAATCCAAAATGGCGTGTAATCATATAACCATGGGGTTCTATAATTTGCCGGATTCCCTGTATCTTTTTTTTGTCGCAAAGCCATAGCCCATAACAGAAATCAAAATGATAAAACAGATGATTATTCCAATGGGACTTCTTGCACCGAGGGAAAAACCCATCCCTACGATGGAAAACGCCGCTAATATGGCCAAGAAAAGAAAATTCCACTTAATGCCATTCACGCTGTTCGCCCTCCTCACTCATCAATTTTACAAAAAAATGATCGGCTTGGCTACTATTGTGGTATAATTGTTAAGTTATATGCCAGCATTTGCTGTTATACAGGCAGGAGGAACTACTTTGAATATAAGAAACGATATAAGGAATATTGCGATTATCGCCCACGTGGACCATGGAAAGACGACTTTGGTTGATCAGCTGCTCAGACAATCCGGAACGTTCCGGACAAATGAGCATGTCGAAGACCGGGTAATGGATTCCAATGATTTGGAACGTGAACGGGGAATAACCATTTTGGCGAAAAATACCGCCATTCAATATAAAGATACAAAAATCAATATTATGGATACACCCGGCCATGCCGATTTTGGCGGAGAAGTGGAACGGATTTTAAAAATGGTGGACGGGGTACTTCTTGTGGTGGATGCATATGAAGGCTGTATGCCCCAGACCCGCTTCGTATTGAAAAAAGCCTTGGAACAGAACCTGACCCCCATCGTAGTCGTAAATAAGATTGATAGAGATTTTGCGCGGCCTGAGGAAGTGGTGGATGAGGTTCTGGAATTGTTCATCGAGCTTGACGCCAATGATGATCAACTGGAATTTCCGGTCATTTACGCTTCAGGAATAAATGGAACGGCCAGTAAAGAACCGGATCATCAGGAAGATAACATGGAAGTGTTGTATGAAACGATTTTGGAGCATATCCCTGCGCCTGTGGAAAATCGGGAAGAACCTCTCCAGCTGCAGGTATCCCTTTTGGATTACGATAAATATGTTGGACGGGTAGGCATAGGCCGTATATTTCGCGGTACCATCAAGGTAGGACAGCAGGTTGACTTGATGAAGCAGGATGGGAACGTGAAACAGTTTCGTGTAACCAAATTGTTTGGTTTCTTCGGGCTGAAAAGGGTCGAAATTAATGAGGCATATACAGGGGACATCGTAGCCGTATCCGGCATGGAAGATATAAACGTCGGTGAAACTTTATGTCCAATCGACCATCAGGAGCCCTTGCCGCTGCTTAAAATAGATGAACCTACCCTCCAAATGACTTTTCTGGTCAACAACAGCCCATTTGCGGGCAGAGAGGGAAAATTTGTTACGGCAAGAAAAATTGAAGAAAGGCTTAAAACGCAGCTTGAAACGGATGTAAGCCTTCGGGTTGAAGATACTGAATCTCCGGATGCATGGGTTGTTTCAGGGAGAGGCGAGCTCCATCTGTCCATTTTAATCGAAAATATGCGCCGTGAAGGCTTTGAACTCCAAGTGTCAAAACCGAAGGTGATTGTCAAAGAGGTGAACGGCGTACTGTGTGAACCGATTGAGCATGTTCAAATTGACACTCCGGAGGAATACACCGGAAGCATTATTGAATCGCTCGGATCCCGTAAAGGGACGATGCTGGATATGATCAATAACGGGAAGGGCCAGGTCCGTCTGATTTTCCATGTTCCTGCAAGGGGATTGATCGGATATACAACAGAGTTCATGTCGCTCACAAGGGGCTATGGAATTTTGAACCACACTTTTGACAGCTACCAGCCGATGGCTTCCGGTCAGATCGGAGGAAGGCATCAAGGTGTCCTTGTTTCGATGGAAGGCGGAAAGGCGACGACGTACGGCATCATGCATGTGGAAGACCGTGGAACGATATTTGTTGAACCCGGCACCGAGATATATGAGGGGATGATTGTCGGCGAGCATTCGCGTGATAACGATCTGGCGGTCAATATTACGAAGACGAAGCATGCCACGAATGTCAGGTCGGCCACAAAGGACCAGACTTCAGTCATCAAAAGGCCGAGGATCATGTCTTTGGAGGAATCTCTCGAATACTTGAATGATGATGAATTATGTGAAGTCACCCCTGAGTCAATCCGTTTGCGCAAAACAATTTTGAACAAAAATGAACGGGAAAAAGCGGCCAAAAAGAAAAAGTTTGCCTAATTTTGTTATAATGCCGCTTAAATATGGTATGCTTATGGGGGATTCCTTTTAAAAAGGAGTCCCTTTCTAAAGACGTAGGAGGTAGCCTGAATGAATTTCATTGGTAGTCTGTTCTTCGTTCTGGCCATGACGAAAGCGGACCAAGCTGCGATTGATAGATTTTCTACATTTTATAAATTTTATTATCTGCAGGCGCCAAATGCGAAAACTGCAAATTGGCTCTTGTTTTTGACTATTGCAGCACTTTGCATTCTCGTATATAAACTTGGGTTTGCTAAGAAACTGCCATTGTTAAAATCCGCAATTATTTATTTCTTTCTGTTTATTGGGTGTACAATACTTACTTTTCTCGGGATTTTTCTTCCGATTGCAGAAGGGCTTGTCGTAGCGGCACTCATATTGATCATTTATAAGATCAGGCTGAACAGGGAGAAAAAAGCGGGGACATTCAATAATTAAGAAAAACCGGGCAAAAAGCAGCCCGGTTTTTCTTATTAAAAATCCTTTTCCTTCCCTTTAAAACTGTATAGCTGAAACTGCCCGCTTGCATGGCGCGCTTTTGTTTTCTCTTCAATTCTTTTATGGCATTCATCGCACATATAAGTATGAATCGGCCTGTTCCTTAACTTTTTGGCAAGGGGTGTGTCATTTCCCAGTTCGTGCTGATTATCGCAAATGACGCATTGCACTTTCATTACGGCCACCTCTGTAAAAGAATAATGTTCTTTTACAAACCATTATACCATGTTGCAGCCTGATTCTTACATGATAAATTTCTCTTATGGCCTGTTGCTATTCCGTTGATTGCTTTTCCTGCTCCTTTTGGATTTGGCGGGTGTCCTGCCTGTCCATTTCCTGATCCTGTTTTTGAGGCGCTTCCTGAGGGTTTTTATTATTTTCCTGAGGAGGCAATTCAGGCATTACCCTTCCTGTAATATCGGCCAATTCATTGATGATCCCCTGCATGGGCATGCCCTTGGATATGTCATCTTTAATTTCTTTCAGTCTTGCATTGATATCGGGATCGGCGACCACGATAGCCCCGGCACCTCTCGGATCGTGCTTGATGCTTTCAGCGACTGAATATTTGATGGACCCCACTTTGGATCGGTCCAAATCTTTATCCACGTCTATGCCGATAATAGCGTAATCCCCGGCAACTACAGCTGTTGCATTTTTTACCTGAGGGATGTCGGAGGCGAGCCCGGCTAAATAATTTGCTCTGTCTTCATCGCTGTTTCGGGCGTTATCCTGACGGCTTATTTCAGTTTTTGTGTTTTGAAGGGAGGGATTCCCTCCATCCCTTTGCTCCCCGTTCATCTGGCCGCACGCTGCGAGTATGAGAATGATGAAAATGTATGCTGCTTTTTTCAATATGCTTTCCTCCTGTCTTTTTGCCAACTATCATTATTTATATATTGTGCAATATGGCTTCTAAGTTTATGCACAATTACATATATTTCAGACAAAGAGCTGTCCCTTATGACACTTTCTAATGGAACCGGCCGATCTACAGCATCATATGATATTAAAAAGGAGCAGGAGGCATCAATTTGACGAAAATATACGTGTTAGATACGAATGTCTTGTTGCAGGATCCCAATGCCGTCTTTTCGTTCCAGGACAATGAGATTGTCATCCCGGCGGTTGTGCTGGAAGAATTGGACTCAAAGAAGAGGTATATGAACGAGATCGGCAGGAATGCAAGGCATGTTTCCAAATTGATAGACGGCTTCAGACTGACCGGAAAACTCCACGAAAGGATAGCTTTGGAAAATGGAGGGACATTGCGAATTGAGCTCAACCACAGGTCATTCCACCAGCTGCAGGAGATCTTTTTAGAAAAGACGAATGATAACCGTATTTTGGCGGTGGCAAAAAACATCGCAATGGAGGAAGAGAAGAAAGAAAACGGGAAGCCCGTCATCATCGTCAGCAAAGATGCTCTGTTAAGAGTGAAGGCAGATGCCCTTGGACTGCAGGCGGAAGATTTTTTGAGCGACCGTGTAGTGGAAGTGGATCATTTATATACCGGAACACAGGAGATTTTTATTAATATCGACTTATTAAGAATTTTTTATGAAACAGGCGAAATTTCATGTTTGGATATCGCAAACGGCAAACCAATGCATCCGAATCAGTTTATCGTCATGAAGGATGAGCTTGGAAGTTCATCATCAGGGCTTGGAATCGTTGATGAAACAGGAACGATGATTAAAAAATTGATTACCCACTTTGATTCTATTTGGGGAATCAAGCCGAGGAATGTCCAGCAGACAATGGCGGCTGAGCTGCTTTTCCGCCAGGATATCCAGCTGGTTACAATGATCGGAAAGGCTGGTACCGGGAAGACTCTTTTGGCCCTGGCAGCCGGATTGATGCAAACCGAAGATATGAAAAAATATAAAAAACTTCTTGTCGCTCGGCCAATCGTTCCGGTGGGAAAGGATATCGGATATTTGCCGGGAGAGAAGCAGGAAAAATTAAGGCCATGGATGCAGCCGATTTACGATAATCTTGAATATCTGTTCAATACGAAAAAGCCCGGCGAGCTGGATTCGATTTTGGTGGGGATGGGTTCCATTGAGGTTGAAGCACTGACATATATAAGGGGGCGGAGCATCCCCAAGCAGTTCATTATCATTGACGAAGCCCAAAACCTTACAAAGCACGAGGTGAAAACAATATTGACGAGAGTAGGGGAAGGAAGCAAAATTGTGCTGATGGGAGATCCGCAGCAAATCGATCATCCATACCTTGATGAATTTAATAACGGTTTGACGTATGTTTTGGAAAAGTTTAAAGGGCAAAGTGCAGCAGGCCATATTAAGCTGGTCAAAGGGGAGAGATCTGATTTGGCGCAGCTTGCAGCAGATATTTTATAAACACATAAAGAAAAGCGCAAGGCGCGCAGCCTTGGGCGAAAAGCTGAACTACGCTTGCGAAGGCGCAGTTTGCCTTCAAAAACGATTGGCTTAATCCTTGCGCCGATCGCGCCTGGCTGGACATGCCACATCGCCATTCTATATAGAAGGTACGGTCAAATCTTTTACTTTAACAGTAAAAAACAGGCGCCCGAAACGCCTGCTATCGCTTTATTGCACTCGAAACCCCTTTACATTCTTTATGGGGTTTTCTTTATTGGAGCCATCCGGGTATAAGACATGAACGGGCCCGTCTTCGCGGAGGGGTTTGCCATTCTTGGAAAAGGCAAGAATCAAATCTTTGGCTTCCTCAAGCGGCACTGAATATTCGCCGGATGAAGTTTCAATGACAAGCTCCGAAGCCCCAGGCTCCGGCTCGGCATTTTCCAGGAACGGTTTCAGCGCAATGCCGAATGAACCGGTCAATACTTTCACCTTCTCAAATTGTCTTTCCGACTTCAGTGTAGGTGGTGATACAGCACCTTCTTTGATCACGCGGTCCCAGTGTTTTGAAGCCACCGTAAATTCTACCTCATCGGGATCTTTTTCATTTTTTTCTTCTGTAAAATATGTATTCAAATCTATGCGCCGGTCATCAAAGATCCATACTCCGGCGTCCAATGTAATCGGAAATTTCACTCTCCCCTTAATGGGCATGATTGTATTCATTCATATTACCTCCTTTTCCACTCCAGTTAGTATAACTCTAAAAAAATGAAATGAAAAGTTTGGGCGAAAAAGCTGAATATATCTTTTATAATGCTAATTCCGGAAAGATAACTGAAAGCGATGACTGCCTGCAGCTTAAGAAAGACAAAATTAACGGACAATCCCTTGCAATTTCGTAGTATTAGGGTTAAAATTTACAGATAGTATTGTCTATTTGGCCGCAAGATAGGGGGATTAAATGTGGTGTCTGATATGAAGCTGAATCATCGGGAAAAAGCCTATGCCCTTTTGAAGGCAGACGCAGAAAAAATCTTGCGTTTGATTCAGGTGCAAATGGACAACTTAACAATGCCTCAATGTCCTTTATACGAGGAAGTTCTTGATACTCAAATGTTTGGCTTTTCTCGTGAGATAGATTTTGCCGTCCGCCTTGGCCTGGTTGACGAAAAGGACGGAAAAGAGTTGATTTTTTCATTGGAAAGGAAACTGTCTGCGCTTCACGAAGCATTTACTGAAAGTGAAAAATAAAAAGGTGCAAGCTGCATACGTCTCACTGAACAGTTAAGCTCAAACAGTTCGTTTGTAATTGTTTGAGTTTTTTCGTCTAATTGAATGGCCGAATCCAACTCTAAAGACAGGAAGCTTGATTTTTACAGAAAACTTGTAATCTGTTATTCCCTGCTCCTGCGAAATCTGAATGATAGATTGGATGGAAAGTATGTTAAAAAAAATCTTGAAATCATATGACTACTCAATCATTACAGTATATTTGCTGCTTTGCTTCTTTGGATTAATCATGATTTACAGCGCAAGTATGGTGATGGCCGTTCAATATTATGAGTATCCGGCAGATTTCTTTTATCAAAAGCAAAAAATCAATTTGGCAGCAGGTTTTCTGTTTTTTTTGTTTTTTGCCCTATTTCCATATAAAGCATTTAAAAGTAAAAAATTTCTAGTTTTCATTACAATAGCCGCGATCATTGGGCTGATCGCTGTAGATGTTTTCGGACATGCAACAAACAACGCCCAAAGCTGGATTAACGTAGGTACAAGGAAAATCCAGCCTTCGGAATTTGCCAAGCTGAGCGTCATCGTTTATTTATCAGCTGTGTACTCCAAGAAACAGGCATACATAAACCAGCTGGACAAAGGTGTCATGCCGCCATTGATGTTCCTCATTTTTGTTTGCTTTCTCATTGCCATGGAACCGGATAATGGGACAGCTCTCATCACCTTTCTAATCGGCGCGATGATCATTTTGTGTTCCGGGATGCGTTTGAAAACAATATTCAAACTTGGCTTGATGGGTCTGCTTTTAGCGGCTGTTCTGGCTCCGTTTGTCATTTTAAAATCCGATAAGATCTTTACTGACACCCGGCTTGGAAGAATCTATGGATTTTTGGATCCGTTTGGAACAGGCCAAAACGAAGGCTTTCAATTGGTAAATTCGTTTTTGGCCATTGGCTCGGGGGGATTGAAAGGCCTGGGGCTGGGCCAGAGCGTCCAAAAACTTGGGTATCTGCCCGAAGCACATACCGACTTTATCATGGCGATTATTGCAGAGGAGCTGGGGGTTTTTGGGGTCGTATTTGTACTGGCGGGCCTAAGCTACATTGTCTTGCGGGGAATTTATATCAGTACAAGAAGCCGCGACCCATTTGGCAGCATGCTGGCCATCGGCATATCCGGAATGATCGGAATACAGTCATTCATAAATTTAGGGGGCATGTCGGGAATTATCCCGATTACCGGTGTGCCGTTGCCATTTATCAGCTATGGGGGGTCCTCCATCCTCGTCCTTTCGATAGCGATGGGAATACTTGCCAACGTTTCGATGTTTAATCAATATGAGGAGAAATTCAAAACAAAAAATACTGTTCCTGTTCCCCGGACTGACAGATTACAGGAAGGCAGCCAAGAAAAGCGTCCATGGGTGAACCTTAAATAGATAAATGTTTATTAAGGGGAGATAGCTTATGACAAAGATTAACAAAGTACTAGTTGCCAACCGCGGGGAGATTGCCATCCGTGTGTTCCGTGCCTGCACAGAACTCGGAATCCGCACGGTAGCCGTCTATTCCCGCGAAGACTCGGGGTCCTATCACCGCTATAAAGCGGACGAGGCCTATTTGGTCGGGGAAGGGAAAAAGCCGATCGATGCTTATCTCGACATCGAGGGCATCATCGAAATCGCCAAACGTTCGGAGGCAGATGCCATCCATCCGGGCTACGGGTTTTTGTCCGAAAACATTGAGCTGGCGAAACGCTGTGCCGAGGAGGGGATCACCTTTATCGGTCCTGCCATAAGGCATTTGGATATGTTTGGGGACAAGGTCAAAGCGAAACACCAGGCAGTGCTTGCAGGCATTCCGGCCGTCCCGGGAAGCGATGGGCCGGTGGATAGCCTTGAAGAAGCTGCTGCCTTTGGAAATGAATACGGTTACCCAATCATGGTCAAGGCGTCCCTTGGCGGCGGAGGGCGCGGCATGCGCATCGTCCGGAGCAAAGGGGAATTGAAGGAAGCATTTGAACGCGCAAAGTCGGAAGCGAAGGCCGCCTTCGGCGATGACGAGGTTTATGTTGAAAAGTTCATTGAAAATCCGAAGCATATTGAAGTGCAGATCCTGGGGGATGCCCACGGGAACATCGTCCATCTGTTTGAGCGTGACTGTTCTGTCCAGAGGCGCCATCAGAAGGTGGTGGAGACAGCCCCATGTGTGTCGCTCAGTGAGGAAATGAGGGAGAGGATCTGCGGAGCTGCTGTCCAGCTGATGAAAAATGTCGGCTATCTCAATGCAGGAACGGTTGAATTCCTTGTAGAAGGGGACCAGTTTTATTTCATTGAGGTGAACCCGAGAATTCAGGTAGAGCACACCATTACAGAAATGATCACGGGAATTGATATTGTCCAGTCACAAATTTTGATTGCTGAGGGACATTCGCTCCATGGAGAAATCGTCCAAATCCCGAAACAGGAAAACATCAAGATAAACGGATATGCCATCCAGTCGAGGGTGACGACGGAGGATCCGCTGAATGATTTCATGCCGGATACCGGAAAAATCATGGCTTTCCGGACAGGCGGGGGATTCGGCGTCCGGTTGGATGCCGGGAACGGATTCCAAGGGGCTGTCATTACGCCGTATTACGATTCCCTGCTCGTGAAGCTGTCCACTCAGGCATTGACCTTTGAGCAGGCTGCAGCCAAAATGGTCAGAAACTTGAAGGAATTCAGGATTCGTGGAATTAAAACAAATATTCCCTTTTTGATTAACGTTATGCAGCACGAGCGGTTTATAACGGGCGAGTACGACACATCCTTTTTGGACAGTGCCCCTGAGCTGTTCTCTTTTCCTGAGAGCAAGGACCGCGGCACCAAAATGCTCACTTATATAGGGACAGTAACGGTCAATGGCTTTCCCGGCATAGAGAAGACAAAAAAACCTGTCGAACCCGATCCGAGGATTCCTTCCGTGCCGGCGGGCGAAAAAGTGCAGCGGGGCACTAAACAGATTTTGGATGAACACGGAGCCGAAGGACTGGTAGACTGGATCAGGCAACAGGACAAGGTTCTGATCACGGATACTACCTTCCGCGATGCTCATCAATCACTGTTAGCCACCCGGATCCGGAGCCGCGATCTCGTCCAGGCGGCCGAACCTACTGCCCATCTCTTGCCAGGACTCTTTTCCGTGGAGATGTGGGGAGGCGCGACCTTTGACGTTGCTTACCGGTTTTTGAAGGAAGATCCATGGGACAGGCTTGCAAAATTGCGGGAAAAGATGCCGAACATCCTGTTTCAGATGCTGTTTCGTGGTTCAAACGCCGTCGGCTATAAGAACTACCCGGATAATGTCATCAAGGCTTTTATTCAGGAATCGGCAGACGCAGGCATTGATGTCTTCCGGGTCTTTGACAGTTTAAATTGGGTTAAAGGCATGGAAGTGGCCATTGATTCCGTCCGCCAGTCGGGCAAGATTGCCGAAGCGGCCATCTGCTACACAGGGGATATCAACGATCCCGAAAGGCCGAAATACCATATCGACTATTACAAAGACATGGCCAGGGAACTTCAGGCACAGGGAGCACACATGTTGGCGATCAAGGATATGGCAGGACTCTTGAAGCCGGCAGCTGCCTATCGGCTGATCTCCGAACTGAAGGAAACGGTCGATCTTCCGATCCATCTGCATATGCACGATACGAGCGGCAACGGCATTCTCACATATACGAAGGCGATCGAAGCAGGAGTGGATATTATCGATACGGCACTCGGTTCAATGGCCGGCCTTACGTCCCAGCCAAGCTTGAACACACTATATTATGCACTCGAAGGGACGGACAAGGCGCTTGATGTCGACATCGATTCCCTGGAGAAACTTTCCTATTACTGGGAGGACGTCCGCAAGTATTATCGCGACTTTGAAAGCGGGATGCTCGCGCCTCATACTGAAGTGTACAGCCATGAGATGCCCGGCGGGCAGTACAGCAATCTGCAGCAGCAGGCAAAAGCAGTGGGGCTGGGAAGCCGCTGGGATGAGGTCAAAGACATGTATAGCCGGGTCAACCGCATGTTCGGCGACATCGTCAAGGTGACACCTTCTTCAAAAGTGGTCGGAGATATGGCACTGTTCATGGTGCAAAATGACCTGAACGAAGAAACGGTACTGGAAAGAGGACGGTCCATCGACTTCCCGGATTCCGTAGTCGAACTATTCGAAGGCTATCTCGGCCAGCCGCACGGAGGATTCCCGGAAGAATTGCAACGGGTGATTCTGAAGAATCGCGAACCGATCACTGTCCGGCCGGGCGAACTGCTCGAAGATGTGGATTTCGGCCAGCTCAAAAAAGAACTGGCTGAAGAGATAGGGCCTGACGTAACAGCGAAAGATTTGATCTCCTACGCCCTTTATCCGAAAGTATTCCTTGAGTATATCGCCACACTGAATCAATTTGGAGACATTTCGGTGCTTGATACTCCGACGTTTATCCATGGCATGAGGCTTGGAGAAGAAATCGAAGTGGAGATTGAGACAGGAAAGACACTGATCGTCAAGCTTGTCTCCATCGGCCAGCCGCAGCCGGATGGTACGCGGGTTGTGTACTTTGAACTGAACGGGCAGCCAAGGGAAGTCGTCATTAAGGATGAAAACATCAAATCGACCGTTGTGCTCAAACAGAAGGCGGACCCGAAGAACCAGGCCCATATCGGAGCCACGATGCCGGGAACCGTCCTGAAGGTCCTCGTCGAAAAAGGGGAGAAAGTCCAAAAAGGTGATCACCTTGTGCTCACCGAAGCGATGAAAATGGAAACAACGGTCCAGGCACCGTTTTCCGGAATCGTCAAAGATATATTTGTGCAGGCGGGAGACGCCATCCAGCCGGGTGATTTGTTGATAGAAGTGGAAAAATAAATCATACCCAATAAAAAATCTTGCGCAAAGTTAGCGCAAGATTTTTTATTGAGGAATCATATTTGGCGATTTGATTTTAGCCTCGGCACTTACATTATCATCCGTTTCTGAAACGGGCGAGTACTCCATGCTGCCTCTGGTGATCAGCATGATAAAATAGCTTAGAAGGCCAAAGAGGCATGTAATAAAAAGTGCATGTGCCAAAGCAACATAAATATTCAAGTCTGTAAATACTACTGCAGCTCCGGCTACAACCTGCATTGCAACAAGAATGAAAGCGGTGATCCAGCCGTTGACAACAACTTTTTGGTCTTTATACCTTTTGATGGCCATCCATGTAATATAGCCTATCCACAAAAAGATGAGCCCTGCCATAAAACGATGTCCCATTTGGATCCACTCATACATATTGGTTGGCAAGGAGAAAGGCGTGCTGTTTAAACAAAAAGGCCAATCTTTACAGACAAGGCTTGCCTCTGTATGCCGTACAAGGGCTCCTGTGTAAACAACTATATAGGAATATACTGTAACTCCGATTGTATGGTATTTCATTTTTTTATCCAGCTTGATTTTTGATGTATCCAGCTTCTTATCAACTTCGAAAATCAGCAGTGTCAAAAGAAATACTGCGGCAAAGGATATAAGCGAGATTCCGAAATGAAGTGCCAAAACAAAATCGGACTGGCCCCATACGACCGCAGCCGCCCCAATCAGCCCTTGGAGAATGATGAAGGAGACAGAAAGGATGGCAAGAGCTTTAGTTTCTCTCTGGTCCCCAATCGTTTTCCAGGCCCAAATTGAAAGAATCAGAACGAGCAAACCGGCGGCTCCGGAAACAACCCGGTGGGCAAACTCAATCACAAGTTCAACAGTGATATCGGTTGGTATCAGTTGGCCGTTGCACAGCGGCCATGACCTTCCACAGCCCATACCGGAGTCGGTCTTTGTAACCAAAGCACCGCCCAGAAGGACAAAAACCATTACAACCGTTGTAAGTACAGCAAACCATTTTAACTTCCGGTGCAAAATTTCACCCACTTATCTTTATTAAATTTTATTGGAATGATTAATTTCAACTTTGATACTACATAAACACATTTAAAAATACAACCGACAAATTTGTTAACACGGCCAAAAAAGGTGTAAACTTGAAAAAAACGATAAATTTTGATAGTAATGATATAGAGGTTGGTGAATTTTCGTCATAATATTCTTTTTGGGTGACACATTTTGGACAAAATAATGGCTGAATGCAATGTAAAAATCGTTGGATTATATGATTAAATATATTGTTGAAGGCCTATGTTCATAATCCTGTTCAACTGCACTCGGCTTTTCAACATCTGTATGCTACAATATGATGTGCGGGCGTGGGCCAATGCTTTCAGGAAAAGTTGAAAAAACAGGTAAATAAATGAACAAATACTGAAACATCTTACATAATGCAGGAAAACTGTTCCAAGATGGCCTATAGTAACAATGATATGTAAATACGTTTTGGAAAGGAGACGAGTGGAAAAAGATATGGAAAACAGCCGGAGCATATCTGAAGTGGAAGCCTCTCCTTCGACAGCCTGGTCGGATTTTATGGCCTTGATCAAAATTGGAATTGTTAACTCCAACCTGATACCTGTTTTTGCGGGGCTATGGCTTGCACTCATATATAATGGACAGCATTTTCTCCAATCCTTGGACACTGTTATTTTTACGCTGCTCGGGTCTGCCTTTATAATGGCCGGATCATGTGCTTTCAATAATTATATTGATCGGGACATTGATCCTATAATGGAGAGGACAAAATCAAGGCCGACGGTAACAGGGCGGATCAGCGGCGGAAAAGTCCTTACAGTAGGGTCCACCTTCGTGATATTGGGCTTGATTCTCATTTTTCTTACCAATGCAACAGCCGGTTTTATCGGTATCGTTGGGGTACTCAGCTATGTGGTGCTTTACAGCATGTGGGCTAAGCGGAAGCTTGTAAGCAACACTGTTATTGGAAGCTTATCAGGTGCGGTTCCTCCACTGATCGGTTGGGCGGCAATTGATCCGAGCCTGCCAACGATGGCATGGATGCTATTTCTGCTCATGTTCATATGGCAGCCGCCTCATTTTTATGCACTGGCCATGAGGAGAGCTGAGGAATACAGAGCAGCCGGCATACCTATGCTTCCGGTCGTGAAAGGTTTTGCTGCCACGAAGCGCAGCATCGTTATGTGGGTGGCTTTATTGCTGCCGATTCCTTTTTTTATGACGATGCTTGGAATACCATTTGTCGTATTAGCCACGCTATTAAATGTTGGATGGTTAGTGATGGGAATTGCTGGTTATAAAATGAAAAATGATATAAAATGGGCAACGCTCATGTTTGTTTATTCATTGAACTATTTGACCATTATTTTTACTGCAATGGTAATTTTCGCAGTTATTTAACTAGGGAATTCTTTCTTTTTTAAAGAAATCCAAATAGAAAGACCCGGTCCTTGCAACCACTAAGATATTTTACGAAAGAGGGGTTTGATTGAATTATGAAACTATGGCTGCAAAAGTGGCGTCTATTATCAGTTTTGGCGATATTGGCGCTCGTGCTTTCAGGCTGCGGCGAGCCTTTTCTATCGGGGCTGGTTCCCGCAGGAGAAGTTGGGAAACAGCAGTATGATCTCATTCTTCTCAGTTTAGGGATCATGACACTGGTAATCATTGTTGTAGTAATTATCTTTACTTTTGCTATCATTAAATTCCGGCGTAAAGATGACAGAATTCCAAAACAGGTGGAGGGCAGCCATACGCTTGAGATTGTATGGACTGTTATTCCGATCATCTTGCTTCTAATCCTTGCAGTACCGACAGTTGCTGTTACTTTCAGCCAAGGCGATGTTTCTGCAATTGATAAAAAAGACGCCGATGGAAACCGGGACGCTCTTGTTGTGAACGTCAATGCACACTTATACTGGTGGGAATTCGAATATCCGGATCTTGGGATTGTAACAAGCCAGGACCTTGTTATTCCAACAGATGAAAAAGTTTACTTCCAGGTAACAAGTAAAGACGTAAAACACTCATTCTGGATTCCACCATTAGGCGGGAAGCTGGACACAAACCCGGAAAACGTCAATAAATTCTGGTTGATTGCCGATAGTGACAAAGCTGAGGAAGCAGGCAATCTTTTCTACGGAAAATGTGCTGAGCTGTGCGGTCCTTCTCATGCGTTGATGGACTTCAAAGTAAAAGCATTGCCGCAGAAGGATTTTGAAAACTGGGTTGCCGATATGCAAAATGCAAAAGAGCCTGTTAAACCGACTTCTGACCTTGCAAAACAAGGTGAAGAAATCTTCAACCAAAGCTGTATTACTTGTCACGCTGTTACACCTGAGGCAAAACCAAGCGGGGAACTTGCTCCAAATTTAGCAGGGTTTGCCGATCGTGAAAGAGTTGCAGGGGTTCTCGATCACAATGAAGAAGAATTGAAAAAATGGATCAAAGATCCTGAAAAAATTAAACCGGGCAACAAAATGACAGGTACGTATCCGGAAATGTCCGATCAGGAATTGGATGCATTGGCTGCGTATTTGATGGAATTAAAGGTTCAACAATAATTAACGTATAACAAAGGGAGGTTTAATTGTGAGTACTATTGCTCAAAAAAGAAGTTTCGGAGCCGCTGTATGGGACTACTTGACAACTGTGGACCATAAAAAAGTCGGCATCTTGTACTTCGCCGCAGGGTTCTTCTTCTTTCTCCTAGGCGGAATCGAAGCTATGATTATCCGTATCCAGCTCGCAGTGCCTAACAATGACTTTGTGAGTGCCGGTACGTTTAATGAAATGATGACGATGCATGGAACAACAATGATTTTCTTTGCTGCCATGCCGATCCTTATTGGTTTTATGAATGCGATTATGCCTCTCCAAATTGGAGCGAGGGACGTTGCCTTTCCATTTTTAAACGCTCTTGGCCTTTGGCTGTTCGTCTTCGGGGGCTTGCTGGTGAACGTATCTTGGTTTCTTGGAGGAGCTCCTGACGCAGGTTGGACTTCCTACGCATCGCTTGCAATGAATTCAACCAGCCATGGTGTTGATTTCTATGTAACCGGAATTCAAATCTCCGGGTTTGGTACACTCATGGGGGGAATCAATTTCCTTGTAACAATTATTAATATGCGTGCACCAGGAATGACTTACATGAGAATGCCTATGTTCTCTTGGACGACATTCATCACATCGGCACTCATTTTGTTCGCATTTCCTCCGCTTACTGTTGCATTGTTCCTTTTGACTTTCGACAGAATGTTCGGGGCGAACTTCTTCAACGTTGCAAATGGAGGAAACACTATCATCTGGGAACACTTCTTCTGGATTTTCGGACATCCGGAAGTATATATTTTGATTTTGCCTGCCTTTGGTATTTTCTCTGAAGTCATCTCGACTTTCTCAAGAAAGAGATTGTTTGGATATTCATCAATGGTTTTCGCTACTGTATTGATCGGATTCCTTGGCTTCATGGTGTGGGCTCACCACATGTTTACTGTAGGGCTCGGCAACATTGCCAACGCGATTTTTGCGGTTGCAACAATGGCTATTGCTGTACCGACTGGTATTAAGATCTTTAACTGGCTCTTAACGATGTGGGGAGGAAGCATCAAATTTACTACTCCAATGCTTTGGGCAGCTGCTTTTATCCCTTCATTCGTTATGGGCGGTGTAACTGGTATCATGCAGGCTGCTGCTCCTGCCGACTATCAGTATCATGACACTTACTTTATCGTTGCCCACTTCCACTATGTAATCGTAGGTGGAGTAGTGTTTGGTATCTTTGCAGCTGTTCATTACTACTGGCCAAAAATTTTCGGAAGAATGTTGAATGAAACATTGGGTAAAATCACTTGGGCATTGTTTGTTATTGGATTCCATTTAACTTTCTTTATCCAGCATTTCCTTGGCCTAATGGGAATGCCGAGAAGGGTTTTCACATTCCTTGATGGACAGGGTTTGACTACTGGAAACTTGATCAGTTCCATCGGTGCTTTGACGATGGCTGTGGCAGTAATTGTATTGCTCATTAACATAGTAGTGACAGCTGCCAAAGGAGAAGCAGTTTCCAACGACCCTTGGGGCGATGGACGTTCCATCGAGTGGGCTATTCCTTCACCGCCGCCATTTTACAACTTTAAGCAACTTCCATTAGTTCGCGGACTTGATGCTTTCTGGTTGGAAAAAATGGAAGGCAGAACTGAAATGACGCCGGCAGAGCCTATCGGTGAGATTCACATGCCAAACGGATCATTTATTCCTTTCATGATCTCATTCGGTTTCTTTGTTGCATCTTTCGGAGCTATCTATCACCAAGAGCATGCTTGGGGAATTCCAGTATTGATTATCGGATTAGCCATTGCATTTGGTTCAATGCTTGTACGCTCCTTGAAAGACGACCACGGCTATCATATTCCTAAATCAGAATTGATGGATGATAGTGAGAAAGGAGTTAAAGCATAATGGCAGTTGAACAGCAATTTACTCCGGAAACATGGCCGGAGGCACCAGAGCGGGCCACTCTGGAAGGAAAAAATAAATTCTTGGGTCTCTGGTTTTTCCTTGGAGGCGAGACCGTTCTCTTCGCCTCCTTCTTTGCCACATATCTGGCCCTTAAAGATAAAGTTCCAAACAGCGACAGCCTGACCTCAACCGATGTTTTCGGCCTGCCGCTTGCATTCGCCATGACGATGCTGCTATTGACAAGTTCAGTAACAAGTGTATATGCGATCTATCACTTGAGGAACTTCAATTATAAAAAAATGCAACTATGGTTCATCATTACACTATTATTGGGTCTTGGGTTTTTCGTACTGGAAATTTATGAGTTTCATCACTACACGACAGAATTAGGATTTGGTTTTAAAAGCAGTGCCTTCAGTTCAGCCTTCTATACCCTGGTAGGATTCCACGGAGGCCACGTTGTTTTCGGTCTTGGCTGGATCACGGCATTGCTTGTACGTAACGCAAAACGAGGACTAAGTCTTTATAATGCGCCAAAGTTCTATTTGGCAAGTATTTATTGGCACTTTATCGACGTAGTCTGGGTATTTATCTTCACTGTCGTTTACTTAATGGGAATGGTGGGATAACGTATGGAAGATCAATACTTAAATTCAGGAAATCCGCGTGTTGATTATGAATACCGTCGCAGAAGAAACAAGGAACACATGCGCCATCAAGTGATCTCATTTGTCATCTCAATCTTTTTGACGCTGGTGGCATTCGGCGCAGTAGCTGCCGGATTTGATAAATGGTTTGTTATTCCGTTTATCCTTTTGCTCGCATTAGTGCAGGTAATCTTCCAATTATATTACTTTATGCATATGAGCGAGAAGGGGCATGAAGCGGTCCAGCTGTTTATATATGGAGGGGTCATTATCGGTTTCGTTACCCTTTTGGCCTTCTTGACCATCGTTTGGTGGTAAGTAAACTTTTAGCCAGTCGAATTTTTCGGCTGGCTTTTCTTCTTATTTGGCTGACATTGAAAGACACGCGGGATTGTCATCAACTTGTCATCCCGAATCGTTGAAGTAGGAGAACCTGCTAAGTATAATGGAAGGTAGAAGAAATTGTAAACCACAAAAGAGGTGAAGGCGGATGCCTTTAAGTATATTTGGTTTTCGTGCACTTTGGAGTCCTTATTTCATGATCTTCATTTTGCTCCTGGTTGCCGGCTACTTTTATTTGATGGTTAAGAAACGCCATCTTTTTAAAGACAATGAGCCTTTAAAAAAAAGCCAGGCTGCATTATTCCTGATCAGCATGCTGCTGCTTTATATCATTAAAGGATCGCCTGTCGACCTGATGGCACATATTATGTTTACTTTTCACATGGTCCAAATGGCTTTTCTTTATTTGGTCATACCCCCGTTGCTTATTTCAGGCGTACCAAACTGGGTATGGAAGCACATCATTGAGATGCCTTTCTTCAATGGGATGTTTCGTTTTTTTACAAAACCGCTGATTGCACTTGTTATGTTTAATGGATTGTTTTCCATTTACCATATTCCGATGGTGATGGACTATGTTAAAATGAACATTTTTCTGCACGCTTTTTATACAGTCGTATTGTTTATATTTGCCATTTTCCTTTGGTGGCCGCTTGTCAACAAATTGCCGGGACAATACCAGCTGCACGGCTTGAAGAAAATCGGCTATATTCTCGGAGACGGTGTACTTTTAACCCCGGCATGCGGGCTGATCATTTTTGCGCCGGAAGCAATGTATGCGACATACACCGATGGCGAGATGTGGATGAAGGCAATGGAGCTATGTGTGCCGGGTGCGACACTTGCCGGCTTAAGCATAAGCGGTCCCGAGTTATTTACGAATATGCCGGCCAGGGAAGACCAGCAGCTTGGCGGAGTCTTAATGAAAATCATCCAGGAGATTGTGCTGGCTACCATTTTGGCAAAAGTCTTTTTCGAGTGGTATAAAAAAGAATCGGCTGAAGTTGATCCAATTGATGAGAGTCTCATTCAAGGCGACCCCCATCCTGTGGATTAAAAGGGGGAGAAAATCCTCCTTTTTAAAAATCAGACAAGGAAGGAAATTGAAGTAGATGTCAGTTCCAATCTTACCGACTATCAGTACGGCATGTATTGTTATCAGTGCTTTGCTTGTGGCCATTGGCTGGGGAAAAATCAGGAATGGCCAAATTGAAAGCCATAAGAAAACAATGATTGCCGCAGCTGTTTTTGCCGTAATATTTTTTATCATCTATTCAAGCAGAACGGTTTTCATAGGGAATACATCTTTTGGGGGACCGGAGAATCTAAAGCTCTTTTACACCATTTTTTTAATTTTCCATATTACATTGGCAACCGTCGGTGCCGTTCTCGGAATCATTTCGCTATGGTCGGGCTTAAAAGACAAATTGAATATTCATAAGAAACTGGGACCTGTTACGAGCATTGTTTGGTTTGGTACAGGCATTACGGGTGTCTTTGTGTATCTATTCCTTTATGTATTGTATGAAGGAGGAGAAACGACATCCTTGATCAAAGCGATCCTGGGCGGTTGAAAAAGCATGCATGGCCTGAATACGGCTATGCATGCTTTTAAATTTTAAAATTTAATTTTATGATTCCTGCTTCCCTTGCTGTCTTAAATATAATAAGGAGCAGCGGACCAATAATAATTCCCAGTATGCCAAGAAGTTTTAGCCCCAAATACATTGCAATTAATGTGGCAAGCGGTGAAAGGCCCATATGGGTGCCCATCACCTTCGGCTCCACGGTGCGCCTGATAACTAGCAGGACAATGGCCAGTATCGCAAGTTTTGTTCCCAAAACCAAATTTCCCGACAGCAGGTGATACAGAGACCAGGGGCCGAGTACTATGATTGAGCCGATAATGGGAATAAGGTCAATGACCCATATAACCAGGGACATAATAATGGCGACCTTTGGTGATATCAATAATAGGCCGATCAGGCACACTGCAAAAATAATCAGGCTCACAAGGAACTGAGCCTTGAAAAAACCAACTACAACATGTGAAATCCGGCCTGTCATAAATTTGACCTTTTCAGACGTTTCATCAGTCAAGTGTCTGTAAATGCCGGACTGGATTTTTGGCAGATCAAGCATGAACAAAAATAAAGCAATTAAGTATACCAGGAAGCTGACAAGAAAATTCGGTATATAAGATAAGGCTGCACTGATATTCTCAATATTTAAATTTTGGCGGATACTGATGATGATCGTATTTAAAAAGCCGTTCACTTCCTCGGTTATGGAATGAACCACTTCTTCAGGAAGACCTTGGGCTGTATTCTTGAAATGCTCCTCATAATTTCTCCACATCTCAGAAACATTATTTACATACTGAGGAAAATCCTCAACTAATTTAACCGCCTGCCCTACTACCTTTGTAGTAACAAAGAAAATACAGATTCCCATAATGACAGTGAATACAGTAAAAACGATCATTACTACAAAATGCCTTTTTAAGGAAATTTTGTATTGAAGGAGTTTAACAAGCGGCTCCAGAATAAGGGCGGTTACCAATGCAGCAATCAAAGGTACGGATACCGGCATGATGAAATAGAAAGCCAGTGCAACAAGAACAATAAATATACCGATCGTCACATGTTTTCTTTTTATCCCAAACAAATCTCTCCTCCTTTATAAAATTCTTTATACAAATTATAGTATAGAGATCAAATTTTTTATATGGTTACAAAAAAAGAACACGGATATTTTCCGTGTTCAGGATGGTATCACTCTGCAAATACTTCAACTTCTTTCTTGATCGCCTCTAACATTTGGCTGCACTGTTTTACAAGTGAAGCAGGGAAAACCTCATCTTCTCCGTATTCCACACCATGGGGATAATAATGCTTTCCAAGCAGCGGGGTCATCAATTGAATCAAAGCTTTGCCGCTTCCTACATCTCCTTCAATGGCATAACCTGGAATACGCAAGTAATATGTACCTTCTTGAATAACAAATTTATGGTCGTATGTCACTCTTTCATAGTCCCATTGACCTGCACGCACCATGCGGTTTTTGCTCATTACTTCGTCAAGCCGGTTTAAATCAATTTTAAATGATTCTAATCCGATGTTTTCAAACTTCATATTAAAGTTCCCTCCTAATAATTCAGGCCGCTAGTATTACCCCATATTTTATAATAGTCGAAAAAACACCTTCTTGCAACGAAATCAAATATAATTTGCCTGCCGTCTCCCGGTCCGCGTTATGCACGTATAATCCGGCCAATATTGGTGACGATAGGAAACGTATGAATTGAAAAAATTGTTGAGGAGGAATAAGAAATGACCCATATTGGTGACATTATGACAAAGGATGTCGAAACTTGTTCGCTGAAAGATAATATCTTCGAAGTGGCTATGAAAATGAAAGAACTGGACGTCGGTGTCATACCGATTGTGGAAAATAAAAGACTGATGGGAATCATCACGGACAGGGATATCGTTCTTCGCTGTATCGCCGAAAAACAACCGCCTTCATCCAAGGTGGAAGATATTATGAGCGAAAACCTGTTTACAGTTTCTCCTGATACGACAACGCAGGAAGCAGCACGGTTAATGGCAAAAGAGCAGATTCGCCGCCTGCCGGTTGTCGAAAATGGAGAATTGGTCGGCATCGTCGCACTTGGGGATTTGGCGGTCAGGGATTTAACTGACAATCAGGCTAAGCATGCACTGTCAGAAATCTCGGAAGATGATGGAGAACAGGCGATACACTAGGTCCAATGAACAAAGGCGGAAGCGTCTGTTTATCGACGTACAGACTGGAGCGCTTCTGACGAGATAAAGGATAAGGAAGTGCGGAGAGTGCCTGCTT